>CAKTED010000305.1 GCA_934546725.1 uncultured Oscillospiraceae bacterium
CAGATATTCAGCACATTGTGCTCGCCTATGAGGCGCGTGGACAGCTCCGTAACGCTGCCGTCCGGCTCCCGCAGCTTAAATGCACTGCCCCTGGCAGAAACCGAAACGTCGTAAGCGCAGTATACGCCCTCATACGGCTCCGCGCCCTTCGGCGCGAGCCGGTAGCCGACGACGTTCCGTATATCCGCCGCCCGCGCGGCAATGTATTCGTTATCAAGGTTGAGGAAGGCCTTTCCTCCCTCCGGCAGAGAATCCACAAGCTCAAACTTCGTCTTCGTCACGTTCTCGATGCTGCCGAAGCTTTCAAGGTGCTGCGGGCCGATGGAGGTCACGATCCCCGCCGAGGGGTGAACGATGTCGCATATCTCGCGCACGTCGCCTACGTTTCGCGCGCCCATCTCGCAGACGAAGACCTCGTGTGTCGGGCGCAGCTGCTCGCGTATCGTGCGGACAACGCCCATGGTGGTATTGTAGCTCTCGGGCGTTATGAGCGTATTGTATTTCGCCCCGAGCAGGCGGCCCGCGAAGAACTTGACGCTCGTTTTGCCGTAGCTGCCGGTTACGCCGATGACCTTCAGCTCCGGCATCTCCCTTATCATACGCTCGGCATCGCGGATATAGTGCCTGTTTATGGCCTTCTCAATGGGGCTGTTTATGCGGTTCGCCGCCAGAACAAGGTAGTTTTCGCACAGTCCCGCCAGCGCGTATAGCATGATGAAAAAGTCGCGGTATTCCGGCGAGAGCGCCGCCGCCAGGACGAGCAGCGCGTGGATCAGCCCCAGCGTCAGAAAAAGGCGCTTCACGCGCGCCGTGACGACCAGCGGCTTCTTCGCCTTTTTCGGCAGGTTGAAGCATATCGTAACAACGCAGACCGCGCAGGAGATAAGCATTCCGAGCGTTCTGAGCTTCAAAACCAGCGGAACGACGAGAACGAGCCAGCAGATTTTGGGGATTATGTCCAGCATATGGTCATATATCCACTTGCCCTGCACCTTCGGTTTGTATGAATTAAGCTGAAAAATGTGAACACTGCCCCGAATGCACAGCGCCCAGACGGCGGCAAAAAGCACCGTCAGAAGAATAAAAGCAAAAAGTTCCATATCGACCTCGCATCAATCGGCAATGCCGAAAAATGATTCCAGCACGCGGTAAACATACTGCGGATGCTCAAGATAGGAGTAATGCCCCGCGCCCTTCACCTCAACGAGTCCGGCGTTCGGGATAAGCTCCTCGAATACCTTCGCGTCGGAAAGAGGGGTATCCGCGTCCTCCGTGCCCCATATGAGCAGCGACGGCTGGCGGATAAGCGGCATGAGCGGCCTGAAATCCTCCGTCACGAGCTTCACGAGCGTTTCGCGCATTACGGGCGACGCGGCGCGGTAATCCGCCGAGCCGTGGCGCGAGCGGAAGCCGTCCAGCGCGTTGGGAAAGGCCGCCTTTATCGGCGTGAGCGACAGTATCGCCTTGCCCGCCTTATAGCCAAGCTGGCGGGTCTTCTGCTTCCCGGTTTTTTCGTGAACAACTCCGGCGGAATCGATGAAGACCAGGCGGTCATATACAAATCGCTCCTGCCTTCGCGTAACAAGCTTCATTATAATGCGCCCGCCGTTTGAATGGCCAATGAGCGAGCAGCGCTCAACGCCGGCAGCCGCGAGAAATTTTTCCGTAAAATCCGCGTAATCGTCCGCGCTGAACGAGCGCGGTGGCTCGGGAGTCTGGCCAAAGCCGGGAAGCTCCGGCAGCAGAACGCGCATATGCCGCGCAAGCTGCTCCGCCATTGCCGAATACAGCTCCAGCCTCGTCCCCCAGCCCTGAAGGATAACAACGGTATCCCACGAGCGGTCGCCGAGATCAAGATAATTTACGGAAATTCCGTCTATGCAAAGCTGCAAAAGGCTTCCTCCTCCCGATTTTCTGCCCGCAAGGGCAGACTGAACCAGTCTGATTTATAATTATAGCCCAGATCGTGGTATATTACAACATTTTTTTGCCGCGCATGCGCGGCGTATGCAAAGATTATTTCAGTCACCTGTGACGGAGCGGCTTATTATCCAGCTGTCATCCAGAGGGAATCGGAGATGAAGATCATTTCCGTCATTCAGAGCCTGCGCCAGCAGGCGAAGAATCTCCCTGTTGGCTCTGCCGGGATAGCGACGCGTACTGCCCAGCCCCTGCGCGGGGGATTCCACGGCCTGCGGCCTCTGAATGACGGAGAATTTTGGCTTCCGCGTCCACAGTCACGCATCCGCACTGCATCATAAAAAAGCAGCCGGCGCATGCACCACGCACGCACCGGC
>CAKTED010000306.1 GCA_934546725.1 uncultured Oscillospiraceae bacterium
AAGGCAGATTACGCCATCACCGGCAACTTCGCAAAAAAGGCCTATGAAGAGGGCTGCAAGTACGGCGAGTGCCGCATTGCCGCCTCTACTGCAGACTGCAACCACACCCGCATTCCCACTCAGGATGAGCTCAAGATCGGCGCGGACGCTTCCTATTTCTATTATTGCGCCAACAACACCATATACGGCACCGAGTGGAAGTACACTCCCGAGGTTCCCGAGGGCGTCGTACTTGTAAGCGACATGAGCTCCGACATTCTCTCCCGCCCCGTTGACGTTTCAAAATACGGCATAATCTTCGCGGGCGCGCAGAAGAACATGGCTCCCGCAGGCGTGACCGTCGTTATCATCCGCAAGGATCTTGCCGGACACGCCCTGCCCTACACCCCCATCATGCTCGACTATGCGGCCATGATAAAGGGCGACAGCATGCATAACACTCCCCCCTGCTGGAACATCTACATGCTCGGCCTCGTTCTCAAGTGGCTTGAGAAGCAGGGCGGCGTTGAGGGCATGCAGGCCATAAAGCACGGCAAGGCTCAGCTGCTTTATGATTTCATCGACAACAGCAAGCTCTATAACTGTGCCGTTCAGCCCGAGGCAAGAAGTGACATGAACGTCGTTTTCACCACTGGCGACGCCGACCTTGACAAGAAGTTCGCCGCCGAGTCCTCGAAGACCGGCATGTCCAACCTCAACGGTCACCGCAGCGTTGGCGGCATGAGAGCTTCCATCTATAACGCAATGCCTATCGAGGGCGTTAAGTACCTCATCGAGTTCATGAAGAAATTTGAGCAGGAGAACGGCTGAAAAGGTTGATTTTCCGCCGTTCCCCGTCTGCCATTCAGGAGGATCATATAAATGTTTACCGTAAAAACGCTTAATAAGATCGCTGCCGTAGGCACCGACCGTCTTGATAAAGCACTCTTCACCATTAACGACGACAGCCAGAACCCCGAGGCCATAATCGTCCGCTCCGCAAAGATGGCGGATTACGCCTTCAATCCCGAGCTTCTCTGCATTGCCAGAGCGGGAGCGGGCTACAACAACATCCCCGTGGACAGGTGCGCCGAGCAGGGCATCGTCGTTTTCAACACTCCCGGCGCAAACGCAAACGGCGTTAAGGAGCTCGTTATCTGCGCGCTGCTTCTCGCTTCGAGAAAGATTACCGAAGGCATCAAATGGGTCAAGTCCATCGCCGATAAGGGCGATGAGGTCGCCGCGCTCGTCGAAAAGGGCAAGAGCAACTACGTCGGTCCAGAGATCATGGGCAAGACCCTCGGCCTTATCGGTCTGGGCGCCATAGGTGCAAAGGTGGCAAAGGCCGCCAACGCTCTCGGCATGACCGTTTATGGCTATGACCCCTTCATCTCCGACGCGCTCAAAGCCGAGCTTGAGGGCTATGTGAAAATCGTCGGTACGCTTGATGAGCTCTACGCGGCAGCCGATTACATCTCCCTGCACGTTCCCTGCAACGACGCTACCAGAAACACCGTCTGCGCGGAGAGCATCGCAAAGATGAAGGACGGCGTGCGCATCGTCAACATCGCCCGCGGCGAGCTGGTGAGCGACGACGATATTCTTGCCGCTCTCGAAACCGGCAAGGTCGCCGCCTATGTTACCGACTTCCCCGACGGCAAAATGGCCGCTGCCGATAACGTTATCGCCATCCCCCACCTCGGAGCCTCCACGCCCGAGAGCGAGGATAACTGCGCCATCATGGCCGCCGACCAGATCGCCGAATACATGCTGCGCGGCAATATCGTAAATTCCGTAAACCTTCCCTGCGTAACGCTTGAGAAGACGGGCGCCGCCCGCGCCGTCGTTATCCGTAAGGCGGATGTTTCTCTCTCCGCTCTGCTTGACGCAGCTGCTGCCGCCGGCGCAAATGTCACTGGAAGCGCTGACAAAACCCGCGGCGCATATGCCGCCGCTATCATCGACACCGACAAGGCCGTTGCCGCCGATGTCTTCGCCGCCATTGACGGCGTTATCCGCGTAAGGACTCTCTGATATCGGGAATTACCTTTTATCTTATCAGCAGAGGCGGGGCAGCTTTTCCGGCTGTCCCGCCTTTAAAATTGGACAAAGCAAATTTATTTTTTCAAAAACTGAACATATTACTTGCTTTACGCCGAAAAATATGGCACAATTAAAATAATTGATCAAGTTCCAGACTGTCGAAAAAGCTTTTGCAATTTTATTATGCAGGCAGTCTCACAGAGTTCCGTCATCCGCAGATGACGGAATAAAATCAAATCCCGTTTTTTCCGGGGGCGTGTACCTCGGAAAAAACA
>CAKTED010000307.1 GCA_934546725.1 uncultured Oscillospiraceae bacterium
ATATAAACGATCGTCATTATCAGCTTGGTGCGGGGATCCAGGCGGTGAATAAACGTATTTCCGGGGAAATACTGGCCCAATGTGACATTTTTAAGCATTTTTGCCGCCCTCCTTCAGCCGGAGAAGCGCAGCTTTGGCCTGCTCGACCGTATATACGGAATCGTCAACCTCCAGCCCGAGCTCGCGCAGACGCATCATGACCTTTGTTACCTCCGGAACGTCCAGCTTTATCTCGCCAAGCTCCTTTGCGCGGGAAAAAACCTGCTTCGGAGTACCGGACATGACTATATGACCGTGCGAAAAAACAACGAGTCTTTCAACATTGCGCGCGATCTCTTCCATACTGTGCGAAACGAGTATCACCGTAGAGCCGATTCTGCTGTGATATTCCCTGAGATTTGCCAGAATCTCTTCGCTTCCGCTCGGGTCAAGCCCTGCCGTAGGCTCATCAAGGATCAGCACATCCGGGCGCATGGCGATAACGCCCGCTATGGCTACGCGGCGCTTCTGACCGCCCGAAAGGTCGAACGGAGATTTTTCAAGCAGCTCGTCGGCCAGTCCGACAAAGCGGGCGGCCTCCCGTACGCGGGCGTCGATCTCCTCTGCGGAGAGCTTCATGTTTTTCGGTCCGAAGGCTATATCCTTATAAACCGTCTCTTCAAACAGCTGATATTCGGGGTACTGGAAGACAAGACCTACCCTGAAACGGACGCCGTGGACCCTTTCCTTCGACGACCATATGTCCTCTCCGTTAAAAAGCACCTTACCGCCTGACGGTTTCAAAAGCCCGTTCAGATGCTGGATAAATGTGGATTTGCCGGAGCCGGTATGTCCGATTATGCCGATAAACTCGCCCTTTTCGGCCTCAAATTCAATATTTTCTATCGCTATGCGCTCAAAGGGCGTACCTGGACTGTAAAGATGGGTAAGTCCTTCTGTTTTTATGACAGGAGCCATTAAGCTATCTCCTCAAAAATGATTCAGGCAAAAAGCCTGTAAATGCTTTCCGCGCAGGCCTCAACGCTCAGCGCGTCAAGCGGCAGAGCCCAGCCCTCTTTTCTCAGCTCGTAAAGCAGCTGTGTTGTATCTGGCACGGTAAGCCCCGCGGCGTGCAGGCCGTCTACATCCGAAAAAACGTCTGCCGGGCTGCCGTCGCCGATCACCCTGCCGGCAGACATTACGATGAGCCTGTCCGCGTCTATGGTCTCGTTCATGTGGTGCGTTATGAGCACAACGGTTATACCGGCCTCGCGATTGAGCTTTTTTATCGTCTCAATGACCTCTGCCCTGCCGACGGGGTCAAGCATGGCCGTGGGTTCGTCCAGAACTATGCATTTCGGGCGCATGGCAATGATCCCGGCAATGGCGACTCGCTGCTTCTGTCCGCCGGAAAGAAGGTGCGGAGCATGGCTCCGGTATTCGTACATATCCACTGCCCTGAGCGCTTCATCCACGCGGGTGCGTATTTCCTCCGGCGCTATGCCGAGATTTTCAGGGCCGAATGCAACATCGTCCTCTACAACGTTCGCTACGAGCTGGTTATCCGGGTTTTGAAAAACCATTCCGACCGTTCGTCGTATGTTTATGACGCTGTCCTCATCGCGCGTGTCCATACCGGCAATTTTAACATAGCCGGAGGTTGGGCGTAAAATTGCGTTGAGGTGCTTTGCAAGCGTGGATTTTCCCGAGCCGTTGTGGCCGAGGACGGCAACGAAGCTTCCTTCCTCGATATCGAGGCTGACACCGTTTATGGCAATGTTCTCGCTTTCGTCGCTCTGGTATTTATATACAAGATCGCGAATCTCTATTATACTGCTCATTTTTTACCTCTTCTCCGCCGTCCCGCCTGCCGACCAGCGGCAGGTCGCTCCGCAGGGCAGCGCCAGTCCGCTGGCACTTACGGGAAGGCCGAGTTCCTGACTTTCGCTGTGTCCACCGTAGCGCTTTGAAAATATCGTCTCGCTCATATACGTCAGGACCGACGGTGAAAGCCCGGTAGTGTAGGAATTTATTATAACGAACTTCGGATCATCGCTCAGCACCTGCGAGCAAAGCTCGACGAAGGGGTAAAGGCTTTCCTCAAGCTTCCATATTTCGCCGGACGGACCCCTGCCGTAGGACGGCGGGTCCATGATTATCGCGTCATACCGTCTGCCGCGCCTTATCTCGCGCTCAACGAACTTGCGGCAATCCTCAACTATCCAGCGGATCGGTCTGTCCGCAAGACCGGACGCCGCCGCGTTTTCGCGCGCCCATGAAACCATGCCCTTTGCGGCGTCCACATGGCATACCTC
>CAKTED010000308.1 GCA_934546725.1 uncultured Oscillospiraceae bacterium
GACGGGTACATCATGGGAAATATTGCGCTCCATATAGTTGAATATGGTTTTTTTCATTATGAGGTCAACGCCGCATTTGGCGCATTTCCATTTTCTTTCGCTGTCCATGGATCAAACGCCCTCCTTGAAATGAATACGGTGGCTGTACGCACTTATTACGCTGAAGCTGCCGTCGGGATTGGGCCGGTATTCCGCCCAGTAGACGATGACGGGGGTCACCATGCTGCAAAGGCATACGCCGTTTTCGTCCACGAATTTGTCGCCGTTCTGCTCGGCGCGCCATATCGTTTCCTTTACGTCGTCGAGCGTGATGAGCTTTTCGTTCATCTCGGCCGTTACCTCGTCAGGTACGATGAGGCTCAGTCCGTCCCATTCGTGAGTCGTGAGGACAAATTCGCGGTCTTCCTTTTCCTTCATAAAGCGCTTTTTGAGCATGATGACATTATCCCTCTTTTCCTGAAGCGACGGAACGGCGCTCACCTCGCCGCCGCCGAAGACAAGATCCAGTATGTGCGCGCAGGACTTTCCCTTTGAAAGAAATACCTCGCGGCAGTTCGCGCAGTATACGATGTACGGCTTTTCGCCGAGAGCGGCGCGGTTATCTGTTATTTCCTTATACAGCTTCGGATTGGCGGTTTTCATCTGTCCGCCGTAGCCGCAGCAGCGGTTTTTCTCGCGCAGCTCCTCGAGCGTTGCGCCCGAGCGCTCCGCAAGACGGCGCACGCCCTGCTGCATCTCTGCAAAATCGCGGGCGGCGCAGGGGTCGAAGATCGAAGCCTCCGGGAATTTCGCGGCGGGAGTGATGCTTTCGTCGCCGGCCAAAAGGCTGTAAAGCGAAACGCGCGAGATCTCGGGCATGAAGGCTGCGAAGAGCTTTTCGCAGGTGGCGCAGGCGAAAACAAAGGCGGGCTTGCCGTGCTCCTCCCATACGCGGCGTATCCTTTCCACATTTTCGTTCATCTTCGGCGCATCGCCCGCCCAGTGAGCGGGAGCTCCGCAGCAGCCGAGAAAAATTCCGCAGCTGAAGCGGCTCTCGAGATATTCGTATGAGCGCTCGACCAGCTCGGGACTGGAGGCGGAAAGCTGACAGCCGGGGAAGAACATGTAGTCGCAGCTGCCGGGGCTTGCGTATGAGGCTTCGCCCGTGGCAAAGTCCATCTCATTGAGCCAGAAGTGATGCAGCGCCTTCGGCTGAGTGTTTGCCGCGACGCGGACGGTGCGGCCAAGGCTCAGAAGCGCGCCGATGTCCACGCCTTCGGGACAGATGGACTTGCAGTAGCCGCATTCGTTGCAGGAGAAGGTTTCGCGCGTGAGCGAGCAGGGCGCGATGGGCGGCTTTGCCTTTGAATCGGCGTAAACCTCGACGGCAAGCTTCGCAGGCTTTTTGCGGTACATCCTGAGCATTTCACAGGAGGTAAGGCAGTGGTCACAGTCACATTTGAAGCAGCGCGCGGCCTCTGCCCTGGCCTCGTCCTCGGTGTATTCGCCGCCGTCAGACGGTTCGATGCGCGAGACGCTGGTCTCGCCGCTGTGGTCGATGTGGTGGCCGCAGTAGTTTTTGTCATAGGTGCCGTGAGAAAGCGTGGCTCTGCCGGTCTGCATATATATTTCCATGACCCTTGCCACCTCGGCGCCCTGGGCTATGCCCTCCATCAGTCCGACGCCGCTCAGCTCGCCGCCGAGAAATATCTTTGGCGCGGAGGTCGTCATGAGCGTGGGATCCCAGCTGCTGAGCAGGCCAAAATCGGCGCCGCCGCTGCCGGTTGCGACATAAACGGCGTCGTAGTCCGCAAGCTCGTCAAGCGAGGAAATTTCCCTGCTGAAATTGAACGTGGCCTTAACGGCGGAGAACTGAAGCCCTATGTCCTCGTCAAAAAGTGCGAAATCCTCGTGCTCACGCAGTACTCCACCCCAACCGTCGCCTTTTTCAAAAACGGTAACGTCATATTTTTTCAGCGCCATGTGCAGCGCGCAGGAAAGACCCGCCATGCCAGCGCCGATGATGGCGACGCGCTGTGTTTTGGGCGGGATGGCATAGGAATCTGCCTTGCGGGTCTTGACGTATTTAAGGCAGGCTCGCTCGATGAGTCCGACGGCTATCGGCTCGTCGCCTGTGGAAGGGCGCTGGCAGGCTTTTTCACACGGACGGGGACACAGCCGGCTTACTACCTCGGGGAAGAAAACGGCGCTGCGGAAGGTCTTATAGGCTGCCGACCACTTGCCGTTAGCAGCCTTGTCCAAAAATGTGCGCATGTCGAGATGGAACGGACATGCAAAGGAGCAG
>CAKTED010000309.1 GCA_934546725.1 uncultured Oscillospiraceae bacterium
AGACAGAGCAAAACATTATCCCCTCGCCGTTCAGCTGCATGGAGAGGGGATTTTTTTGCGGTCCCGAGCCCGTGATACATGAAATCAACGTGCAAAGTTTGTAAGGCAGTAGTCGTTACCCTGATTGAACCATCCATGGGATTCTTCGGTTGCCTGCGGCTCCCTCTGAATGACGTGCAAGGTAATGGGAGGCGAAACAGGGTGCAGCAGTGGACGTGTGAGGGGTCTCTTTCTCCTCCGTCATCCTCGCACAGCGGGATTCCCGCGGAGGGGCGGATCGGTGCGACAACAGTGGACGCGGAAGCCCAAAGTCTCCGTCATTCAGAGGCCGCAGGCCGTGGAATCCCCTACGGAGGGGCAGAGCAGTCCGTTGTCGTTTCCCCGAGGGAACCATATAGGGGATTCCCGCGCGCAGCGCGAGAATGACAGCATATTTTCAGCATCGTTATCGCTACTTCGGTGGAACCATCCAGGGGATTGCGTCGTCGCAAAGTCCGCTCTCTCGCACGACGTGCATAATGCCAGTATACGCCGCATCATTCTCTCGCAAAAGAGGGAAGAGAGAGAACACCACCGAAACAGCAAAGGACACGCTCAGGCCGAAAAAACGGCCATGGAGCGTGTCCTTTTACTTAAAGCCTCAGAAAATCTCTTCAGCTTACTTTATCATGCTTGCAACCTCGGCTGCAAAATCCTCTTCCTTCTTCTCGATGCCCTCGCCGGTAGCATAACGGGTATAAGCCTTAACGGCAATGGTGCCGCCGACTTCCTTTGCCACGGCAGCAACGTGCTGCTCAACGCTCTGCTTGTTCTCCTTAACGAAGGCCTGCTGGAGGAGGCAGTTCTCCTCATAATACTTGCCGATACGGCCGGCAACCATCTTCTCGATGATGTTCTCGGGCTTATTGGCATTCTTGGGATCCTGCTTTGCCTGAATGAGGAGGATTTCCTTCTCCTTATCGAGAGTGCTGCTGTCAACATCAGCCTTGTCGAGGAAGGAGGGGTTCATAGCGGCGATCTGCATGGCAATGTCCTTGCCGAGCTCAATGACCTTCTCGTTGGTATTGAGGCCCTCAGAGACCTCCATGTGAACGAGAACGCCGATCTTACCGCCCATGTGGATATAGGGAACGTTCAGACCGTCAGCATAGCGGGTGAAACGGCGAACGTGGATATTCTCGCCGATTGCAAGGACCTTATCGTTCTGAACATCGGTAACGGTGCGGTCGGTTCCGGGATAGGTCATGGCCATAAGAGCCTCAACGTCGGCCGGATCTTTCTCTACGATAACCTGAGCAACGTTCTTTACGTACTCCTGGAAAACCTCGTTCTTTGCGACGAAGTCGGTCTGAGCGTTTACCTCAACGACAACGCCCACGCCGTTCTCGCCGACAACGGCGTAGGAAACGCCCTCGGCGGCAATCTTACCGGCCTTCTTCTGAGCGGTGGCAAGACCCTTCTCGCGGAGCCACTCAATAGCCTTATCCATATCGCCGTCAGCAGCTACAAGAGCCTTCTTGCAGTCCATCATGCCAACGCCGGTAGCTTCTCTAAGATTCTTAACATCAGCAGCTGTAAAAGCCATTTTCGTATACCTCCTGAATTATTCTGCGGTGGCTGCGGCAGCCTCTGCCGCGGGAGCCTCGGCGGTCTCGGCAGCCTCGGCATCCGCGCCCTGACGGCCCTCGAGCACGGCGTTCGCCATGGTCGCGGAGATCAGACGAATGGCTCTGATAGCGTCGTCGTTGCCGGGGATAACATAATCGACCTCGTCGGGATCGCAGTTGGTATCAACGATGGCGACAACGGGGATATGCAGCTTTCTTGCCTCGGCGATAGCGTTTCTTTCCTTTCTCGGGTCGATGATGAAGAGGGCGCCGGGGAGCTTCTTCATTTCCTTAACGCCGCCGAGATACTTCTCAAGCTTTGCGATCTCGTTGGTGAGCTTGATTACTTCCTTCTTGGGGAGCATGTCAAAGGTGCCGTCCTCCTGCATTCTGCGCAGCTGGGCAAGACGGTCGATACGGGTGCGCATGGTCTTGAAGTTGGTGAGCATACCGCCGAGCCAGCGGGCGTTGACATAATACATGCCGACTCTCTCAGCCTCTTCCCTGACCGCGTCCTGAGCCTGCTTCTTAGTGCCGACGAAGAGAATGGTCTGGCCGTTTGCGGCGAGATCACGAACGAAGCCATAGGCCTCCTCGAGCTTCTTCACGGTCTTCTGCAGGTCGATGATATAGATT
>CAKTED010000310.1 GCA_934546725.1 uncultured Oscillospiraceae bacterium
GGTTTTACGCCATATCGCTTTTTTCACAGTCGTCAAAAAAGTTGAGAAGTGATTCAAGATATGTGTCGTGATCGATAAGATAGCTCATCCCGTGCCCGGCGCCGGGGACGACGAGGAGGTATTTCGGCGCTTTGCAGGCCTGGTAGTTTTCGATGGTCATGCTCAGCGGGACAAAATCGTCGGCATCGCCGTGAGCAAAGAATATCGGAATGGTGTTCACACGCATGGCGTCAAGCGTGCTGTAATCTGAAAAGCCGAAGCCCGCGCGCAGGCGGCTGTACAGGCTCACCTCTGGGATCACGAGCGAGGCGGGGAGCCTGCTGTGCTGCCTGAATACGGATGTCATGATTGCCTTCGGGCTTGTGAAGCCGCAGTCGGCGATCATGCCCTTCACACAGTCGGGCAGCCTGAGTCCCGTTGCCATAAGCACAGTCGTTGCGCCCATGGAAATACCGTCGCCATACGCCGGAAGCGAACCGAAGCGGCGGGAGATACAGTTGAACCATTCGGCGCAGTCAAAGCGTTCGTAAATGCCGTAGGTTATGTATTTTCCTCCGCTCTCGCCGTGAGCGCGCTGTTCGGCGAAAAGAAGGCTGCAGCCCGCGTCATACAGATCCTTTGCCGCCGCGCCGAAGTCATGCTGCCAGGAGGAGCGGAAGCCGTGCATGAGAAGTACGGTGCGCTTTGCCTCGGGGTGGGTGATAAGATGCCCGCAGAGGCGCAGTCCGTCAAAGCTTGTTATGTATATTTTTTCAGCCGGAGTGCGGGAAAGCCAGTCGTAGCCTTCGCTTATTACGCCGGTAAAGTCATTGCGCCCGCCGTTTACCTCCTGCTGAGTCTGAGAAACCACATTCATTTTCGGAGCCGTTCTTGACGATGCCAGGCGGTGAAGATAATCTATACCGAGTACCGCCGCGGTAACGGAGCCTGCCGAGGCAATAAGGCCCGCACATTTTCTGGAAAGCTTCATATCCATGCCACCCTTTACAATTGATATTCCCATAACGCCGGACGGGTAAGTTGACAGAATTGAAAAAATAATGTAAAATCAAAGTTGATTACAACGTTATAGCGAGGTATATTTTTTATGAAAAAGCTTCAGCTTGTTATAAACCCTGCCGCGGGAACAAAGCAGGGCAAAAAGTATCTTGCCGACATTATAGCACATTTCGGCTCAAAGGGCTATATCACAACGGTTTTTGTTACGGAAAAACGCGGAGACGCTACGGAATTCATATCGCAGTACGGCAGAGAATATGACCTCGTCGTCTGCATAGGCGGCGACGGAACGTTCAACGAATCCGTCGCGGGGATAGTAAAAAGCGGCATCGATGTGCCGATAGGCTACATTCCTGCCGGAAGCACGAACGATTTTGCAAGCAGCCTGCATATTTCGAGCGATATAATGCAGGCCTGCCGCGATATAGCTTCCGGTACGGAGCACACGCTGGACGTCGGCCTTTTCAACGAAAGGTGCTTTTCTTACGTTGCGTCCTTCGGAATTTTTACGAAAACCTCATATTCGACCCCGCAGAGCGTAAAAAACGCACTCGGCCACCTTGCGTATATTTTGGAGGGGATCAAGGAGATAGCGCAGATAAAGGCGGCGCGCGTGCGCCTGGAAACGAGAGACAGAACGGTAGAGGGCGAATATCTCTTCGGCGCGGTGAGCAATTCCACCTCGCTCGGCGGCGTTCTGACGCTTGACCCGGACGTTGTGGATATGAACGACGGAATGTTTGAGATAATGCTGATAAAATCTCCCGCGAATATAAACGAGCTCAACGCCATTCTGCGAGCGCTGCGGCTCAAAAAGTACGATAATCCCATGATAGATTTCCTTCGGACGGACAGAGCCGTCGTATACGCGCGGGAGGATATGGACTGGTCGCTCGACGGAGAGTACGCGAAGGGCTGCGCCGAGGTGGAGATCGTCAACAGACACAGCGCCATACGGCTTGTTACAAAGGAATAAAAACAGCTCGGGCGTCCGGCACATTGATCGTTGCCGGACGCCCGATTATTTTTCGCGTCGTGCCTTTAATATTTTATGCTGCCGTCGGGGTTGAAAACGGGGAGCTTTTCAAGATAGATGATGTCCTCTCTCTTCTGAGCGTCGCCCTCGGCGAGGATGGCCATGCGGCCAACGACTATTCCCCCGGCCTTTTTAACGAGCTTTTCGATGGCGAGGATGGATTCGCCCGTGGAAATAACGTCGTCCACAAGGAGGATGCGCT
>CAKTED010000311.1 GCA_934546725.1 uncultured Oscillospiraceae bacterium
CCGGGACGTATCGCCGAGAGTGCATTTTTACCCCGGAGGAATATTATATCTGGTACCCGGGCTCGGGTGGATACTTTCACGCCAGGCGGGATGCCGGTGTTTCATCCGACGCGATGGATTCCGCGGTGCAGATGTCCGGCTCATATGACGCGCTCATGGAGCTTGACAGCGAGCTTATCCACCAGACGGCGTATGAGGAATTTGGCGAAGCGTACTGCGTTTTCGTCAGCGCCGAGACGGGGGAGTACGGTTATCGCAGCGAATACTATATTTCGCTTGATACCGGGCTGCTGCTGAAGCAGGAGATATATGACGGCGAGCGCATAATTTATCGAATGACGGCGGAAAGCGCCGAGCTTTCCGCCCCGAACGACGAATATTTCGTGCTGCCGGACGGAAGCACGGTGCAGTAAATGCATTTTATTTGAATCCCATAAAGAGCAGGACGGAGAGAATTATCAGAATTTCTTCGTCCTCTTTTTCAATGTAAAGCAGCAGGAGTACAAGGATCAGCAGGAGGTCGCCGAGCTCCATGCCCTCCGGCAGCAGGCCGCCGAGAAAGCCCTTTATTCCGCCGAGCAGCTCGGGCTGCGAAAATATGGAGCCTGGGCCCGGCGGAGGGGGAGGGGGAGCGCGATGCGGTACTGGTCTGTCAAGAGCCGGAGGAGGCTGCGGCGGGTCACGCATGGGCGCGTCGTCATCAACGCGGTAAAATTTGCCTGTGTTGCCGATATAGCGGTTATACACGCCTGTCACCTCCAAGCTCCGGCAGTACCGTTTTTGCTATTTTTGCAATGCGGGCGATGCTGAGCGCCTTGTCGAGACGGCCTGCGCGCTCCGGACTGAGATACGGGCGCAGGGCGGATATGACGCTTCCGGCCTCGCTTGGACGCGAATATTCGCTCATGGCGCGGGTCAGGAGCTGCATGAGGCGCGGGTCAAGCTGTGCCTCGGGGCCGGAGCCTCCCGGCGGGGCGGATGATTTTTCTCCGCCGGAGAGGCTTTTTGCCAGGTTCCTTATCTGTTCCATGCTCTCCGGGGAGGAGAATATTGCACTGAGCTTGCTTTCAATATCATCCATTTTGGCGCCCTCCGGGTAAAAGTGATATTTATTCGAGCATTTTGGCGAGCTCTGCCGCGAGACGGGCGCCCTCCTGCGAGCTGAGGACGCTCTTCACGATGCTTTGCAGCGCGGCGGCATCCCCGCTTTCCATGGCCCTTTTTACGGCGGCCTCGTCGCCGAGCAGGCTGCGCACCTTCTGCGCGTCCTTTGACCCGGCAAGCTGCTTTATCGCGCTGCTTTTGCTGCTGAGCGCCGGGTTTGATTTGCCCTTCATCAGGTCCGCTGCGATCTTTTCATAGTTGGTTGCCATGGGTATCCCTCCATTCAACCACATTATATTCAATATACGGCAGGAGGTTACTTTATGACCAGAATTTGCGTGTTCTCGGATTCGCACGGCGACGTGGAGCGAATGAAAAGCGCCGTTTTGAACGAAAGACCGGATCTTGTGATCCATCTTGGCGACTGTACGGCTGATTGCGACGAGCTTCGCAGGGAGTTTTCAACGCCGGATATCCGCAATGTTCGGGGCAACTGCGACCGCTTTTCAGCTGCGCCGGAGCTGCTGCGGACAGAGGCGGCAGGGAAGCGCATCTTTGCCGCGCACGGGCACCGCTACGATGTGAAAAACAGCTATAACGCCATCTGCTATGCCGCCATGGAGGCGGAAGCGGATATACTGCTCTTTGGCCATACGCATATTGCGTACCGCGACTCTCACCTCGGGATGGAAATAATGAACCCCGGCTCCATAGGCCGGGGCATATCGCCGAGCTACGGCGTTATTCTTATTGACGGCGGCGAGATTTCGACGTTTATCGTAAGGCTGTGATGTGGGGCGGGGCATACGCTCACGGTGAAGTCCATTGCAGAAATAACAGAAACGGCAGACATCCGAAAAAGGACGTCTGCCGTTTGAACTTGAATTGTGATCTTAAAGAGCTGCCTTTGCCTTCTCGGTGAGAGCGGTGAAAGCGGCTGCGTCATGAATGGCGAGCTCGGAGAGCATCTTGCGGTTCATGTCTATACCGGCGAGCTTGAGGCCGTGCATGAAGGTGGAATAGTTCATGCCGTTCATCTTGCAGGCGGCGTTGATTCTGGCGATCCAGAGCTGACGGAACTCTCTCTTCTTCTGCTTGCGGCCGATATAAGCATAGGTGAGGGACTTCATC
>CAKTED010000312.1 GCA_934546725.1 uncultured Oscillospiraceae bacterium
CCCTTGCTCCTCCTTTTCGGCCGCGATCCGCTTCGCTGGGTTCGCGTCCGAGGCGGGGGTTGTCGCTCCGCTCCATCCGAATGACGTGCGCAGTGGTGAGCGAGGCGAAGGGGAGGCGCAAAAAGCGACCGCCGCCCCGGGGAATCTGATCCCGGGGCGGCGGCCATTGCGGGGCGCTTATCCGCGCTCGGCGCATGCCTTAAAGGATGCGCACTCGGTGCTGTCGCAGTTGCTGGGGCAGTTCGTTCCGCAGCAGCCAACGTTTATCTCGTTCCTGGTGCAGAAATTCTGACCGTTTGCGTGATATTCGCAGTTGCTTACGGAGCACTTGATGCTGGAATTGATGCCGTTATTCATTTTTCTTCCTCCAGTAAAGCTGTTGCCGAAAACCGGCTCCTCAACAGTTTTGCCCGAAAGGAATATTTTATGCTCTGTTCTTTCTGTTTTTATAATAAATTATCCTCATGCCCTCAAGCAGAAGATTGTCGTCAATAATAATGTCGCGCTTGCAGTGGGGAGCGATGCTTGATGAAAGCCCGCCCGTGGCAATAACGGTCACCTTCTCGCCAAGCTCCTCCTCAATGCGCTCTATCATGCCGTCCAGCATGGCGGCGTTGCCGTATATAAGGCCGCTCTGCATGCTGTCCACGCTCGTCGTGCCAATAACGCAGCGCGGCTCATCGAAGGAGATGCGCGGCAGCTGCGCGGTGCGGGCCGTGAGCGCGTCGAAGGAGACCATGACGCCGGGGTAGATGATAACGCCCAGAAATTCGCCTTTGCCGCCGATGACTGAAAAGGTCGTTGCAGTGCCGAGATCGAGAATGACCATTGGCTTCGGGTACTTGGCCTGCGCGGCCACGGCGGCGACGACGAGATCGGCGCCCAGCTCGCTCGGATCGCCCACGGCGATATTGAGCCCGGTTTTCAGCCCGGGCCCGACGACCATGGGCTTTTTCCCGGTGATGAGGCGCATGACGTTGCTGAGCGTATTGACCAGCGGCGGAACAACGGAGGAAATTATGCCCCCCTCGATATCTGCCGCGGAAACGTGGTGTATGTCAAGAATGCTTTTGATAAGGACGGCATATTCATCGTCCGTCTTATCCAGCTGGGTGGAGATGCGGGTCAGAAAATAAACGTTTTTTTCGTCGATCCCGCCCATAACGATGTTAGTGTTTCCAACGTCGAAAGCAAGTATCATAAATATCCGCCCTTTCATGATAAAAAGGAGGCCGGAGCAGGCAGGGAATATCCGCCGTTCCGGCCTCTGGCAATTTGAAGTTATATTTTTCTGGCAGCCCTGATTATGCGGGAGATGCCGGACGCGAGGATGAGGTTCACCGCAAGCTCCACGAGGAAGTTTACGCCCGTGAGACCGGTGATGAGATAGAGCATCATGTTCTGTCCGCCTGCCCAGCCGCTGAGAGTGTCCATGAAGAAGATGAGCATGCCGAGAATGAAAAGCCCGGTGTTTACAACGGGGCATACGATGCCCGCGACGATAACTCCGCCGAGGTCGCTGCGCCTTGCGATGGCTCTGTAAACCAGGCCGCCGAGGAGGCCTGCCGCCGCGCCCTTGACAACGCAGATGAGAACGGTCGCCAGTGCGTTAATGGACATCAGGTACAGCACCGTGCCGCCGTCCCAGCCAAGCAGACCGGTTACGAGCACGACGGTACCGAACACGCCGCCGAGAAACGCGCCCGCGCCAACGCCGTAGATCGCCGCGCCGATGATTATCGGAGCAAGAGCCAGCGTGATGGAAAACGGGCCGAACTTGATGAACGTGCAGATGATCTGCAGCAGTACTATAATAGCCGAAAAAATGGCCAGGCCGACCGTGCGCTTTGTTTTTGCCGAAGAATTCATAATATTTACCTCCGCTGCCGCTCCCCATGATTTTTGACCGAAGCCAAAGAGGATACGACGCTTCCGCGGTGCCTCTTTCTGCACCTCGAGTGCATTATAACAAAATGCGGCGAAATGTAAATACAAAAATGCGGAAATATTTTCGCTTCGCAGGGACTTTTTATTGTGCTTTGTGCATCATAAAATTTTTTTTGAAACAGGTATTGACAAACGGGGGTTTGTTTGCTATTATATCCCTTGCTGGTGCGTGATTGCACTTTCGCCGCGTAACTGCTTCGTCAGAGGCTCTGTGCTGGTGTAGCTCAGTTGGTAGAGCAGCTGATTTGTAATCAGCAGGTCGGGGGTTCAAGTCCGTCCACCAGCTCC
>CAKTED010000313.1 GCA_934546725.1 uncultured Oscillospiraceae bacterium
AGGATCTCTACGCCGCTCGCCCGCAGGAGCTGTTCCATGAGAATGGCGAAGACCTGACCGTTATACTGCACTTCGAACCGCTGATCCCGGCGCTTTGCCTCCATGCCGGGCTCCAGCCAGGCGGAGGGATAGCGGTCCTCCCAGCCGTGACGGATGGACAGGCGCAGCAGCTCTTCGGCGATCCCATGGCAGACCTGACGGCCCATTCCATCGCAGATGGGCAGGTATACCACGATAAGGCCCAGAGTGGCAAGGCCGCCCAGACCGAACATCTTTTCCGTCAGCAGCACACGGCTGCCATTTCTTGCGGCCGCCAGCGCGGCGGCAACGCCTGCGATGCCGCCGCCCGCGACCACAACATCGCGATCCCCATAAACGGGGATCTGTTTTCCAGGTTCAGTAATATACAGGTCGTTCATGCTGCACCTCTTATCCATAGACCAGATCGGGGATAAATGTGACCAGCGGGGGGATATAGGTGATGGTAAACAGCACAATGACAGATACCAGCAGGAACGGCCACAGTTCTTTAACGATGGCTTCGATCTTTTCATGGATAGTGCCCGCCACCAGATACAGGTACATGCCGAAGGGGGGCGTGATGCCGCCCAGAGTGATATTCAGCACGATCACAATGCCGAAATGGATCGGGTCGATGCCCAGCAGGTCGGCGACTGGGGCGAACAGGGGGCCAAGGATGATCATGGCGGCGGTGCCGTCCAGGAACATGCCCAGTACCAGGAAGAGGACATTGACCATCAGGAGGAACACATATTTGTTCCCGCCGGAGATCTGGATAACGACCTCGCTCAGGGCCTGGGGGATACGCTCCCAGGACAGATAGAAGGCGAAGGCGTTGGAGGCGCACATGATCAGCATAACGGTGGCAGTGGAGAGCACGGCGTCCAGCAGGATCTTAGGCACATGTTCCCATTTGATCTCGCGGTAGATGAATACGCCTACGAACAGAGCGTATACGGCGATGATAGCGCCGCCTTCTGTGGCGGTGCAGACGCCAAACCGCAGGCCGAGCACCAGCACGAAGGGGATCACCAGAGCCCAGGAGGCCTTGGCGGCGGCGCGCAGGATCTCGCCCGGTGTGCCAATGCGCTCGCGGCTGGGCTTGTAGCCCTGCTTCTTGGAGACAAAGTAGACCACCAGCATCATGGCCACGCACAGCATCAGACCGGGGATATAGCCGGCGCACAGCATTTTGCCCGCAGAGACCTGACAGATAAAGGAATAGACGATCAGGCCGACACCGGGGGGGATGATCGGAGTGATGACGCAGGAGGCCGCTGTTACGGCGCCGCTGAAGGCGCGGGAGTAGCCACGACGTTCCATTTCGGGCACCAGCAGTTTGCATTCCATGGAGGCATCCGCTGCGCCGGAACCGGAAATGCCGCCCATCAGAGTGGAAAGAAGGACGTTAACATGTCCCAGGCCGCCGGTGAGATGGCCGACCAGCAGGTTGGCCAGGTCCATCAGGCGCTGGGTCACACCGGAGTAATTCATGATAGAACCGGCCATAACGAAGAAGGGGATGGCCATCAACGAGGTGCTCTCGGTATTGGCGATCATTTTGCGCACAATATCGATCAGGCCAACGCCGGACTGCGTCAGAAAATAGGGGATCACAGCCAGGATCAGAGAAAAGGCGATGGGAAAGCCGATGATGAAGCACACCGCCAAGATAATAAGAGGAATGAAATTCATATACGGCGCCTCCTGGATCAGTCGTCATGCCGGTGGGAGCCGGCATCGTTTTCCTGTATCTCAAAGGGGTAGAAATGCGCCCGGAAGGCGTCTTTGCGGAAAAAGCTCTGATACAGATAGATGGCGGAATAAATGGTCATGAAGGTAAAACCGACCGCTGCCGCCGCGTAGATATACCGGTAGGACAGACGCATGATGGCGGTGCGTTTGGTGGTGCGCAGCACGAACTGCCAGGACACCGCTGTCAAAGCGCCGCACAGTGCCGCCATGATGGCGGTAAGCAGCCGCTGGAGCCTCAGGCGGTGCTTCAGAGGGAGTTTATTGATAAAAAATTCCATGCCCAGATGCTGGTTGCGCTTATAGGCCGCGGACATGCCCAGAAAGGTGGCCCAGCCTGCCAGGAACATGGACAGCTCGCTGCCCCACACCAGCGGGGAATGAAAAAAGTAGCGGCCGATCGCATCGCAGAAGGTCACGGCTACCATAATGGTCAGACAGATGCCGGCGACGATCTCC
>CAKTED010000314.1 GCA_934546725.1 uncultured Oscillospiraceae bacterium
GGAGATAAATTCCACCTCCGAGGAGCTGCTGCGCAAGGTCGGCCTGGGAGAAAAGCTGCTGCTTTATCCCCAGCAGCTTTCCGGCGGGCAGCAGCAGCGCGTGGCCATCGCACGCGCCCTGGCTCTCTCGCCGGATATCCTCTGCTTCGACGAGCCCACGAGCGCGCTCGATCCCGAGCTCACCGGCGAGGTTTTGAGAGTTATCCGCTCGCTTGCGGAGAAAAATACCACCATGGTCATAGTCACGCACGAGATGCAGTTTGCGCGCGACGTGGCTGATAAGGTACTCTTCATGGACTCCGGCGTCGTGGTCGAATTCGGCCCGCCGGAGGAGGTTTTCGGCAATCCGAAAAACGAGCGTACCCGCCGCTTTCTCGAGCGCTACTCCGGCGAGCACTGATATCGCGGCTTCGTATCCTGCAGCGCACTCGCCACTACGCACGTCATTCCCCAGGGCTGTGCGGTAAAGATTTTCGTCATTCAGAGCCTGCGCAAGCAGGCGAAGAATCCCCCTGTTGGTTCCACCGGGGGAGCGACAACGTACCCCCCTGCCCCTCCACAGGGGATTCCACGGCCTGCGGCCTCTGAATGACGATGACTTTCGGTTTCCGCGTCCACCGATTGCCGCACCGCCCACCCTGCCCCCAGGGGCTCTCACATCCAGCGGCCTCCGAACGACGGAGGCCTTTACTCTCCGCGCCTGTGCGGCGCGGCGGAAGGAGCGTTTTTCATGCTTTTTGACCAGCACGTTCATTCCACATATTCGGACGATGCCGAAAACAGCATGGCCGAAATGGCGCTGGCCGCGGCTCAGGCAGGGCTCGACGGCCTGTGCTTCACGGACCACGTCGACCTTGACGACATGTTCGGCGCGTTTAACCCCACGGCCTGGCGGCCGGACGAATATTTCTCCGCCTTTGAAGAGGCCCGCGAGGCTGCCGGGGAC
Source organism: uncultured Oscillospiraceae bacterium (assembly GCA_934546725.1). Lineage (GTDB taxonomy): Bacteria > Bacillota > Clostridia > Oscillospirales > Oscillospiraceae > RGIG6375. The sequence continues at coordinate 947 of CAKTED010000314.1, forward strand.
AGGATCTGTCTCCGCCTCGGGCTCGAACTCGGCGAGGGCTGCCATTATCCCGCCGAAGCCGCGCGCATCGCCGCGCTGGCACCGGATTTCATCATCGGCTCCGTGCACAATCTTGCGGATACGGCGGATTTTTACTGCGGCCGTCCCGGCGGCGAGGCCCCCGCAATGTACGAAACGCGCGAGCTCTGCGCCGCGCTGCTCGAGCGGTATATGGACGAGCTGGAAACCACGGCGCGTCAGGGCTGCTTCGACGTTATCGGCCACATCGGTTACCCCCTGCGCTACATGCGCCAGGTATGGCCGGAAATAACGCTCACCCCGCTGCGTGAGCGCATGGCAGAGCTTTTCAGGCGGCTCATCGCGGACGGCAGAGGCATCGAGGTGAACACCTCCGGTCTGCGCGGCACGCTTGGCGAAACCATGCCCGCCGAGTGGCTCCTGCGGCTTTACCGCGACCTCGGCGGCGAGATAGTTACCCTCGGCTCCGACGCGCACCGCGTTTCCGACGTCGGCGCGGGCCTGCGGGAGGCAAAAAATTTGCTCAGGGGTCTTGGCTTTGGCCGCTATTGTGTGTATAATGGAAGAAAAGTGGATTTTATCGAACTTTGACACATACAGGGGGAAAGATAACAATGATAGCACTTGCCAACGATCACGCGGGCATCGCGCTCAAAACAGAGATCAAAAAGCTGCTTGACCAGCGCGGAATAGAATATAAGGACTTCGGAACGAACACCGAGGCGAGCGTGGACTATCCCATATACGGCGAGGCTGCCGGAAAGGCCGTCGCCTCCGGCGAATGCGAGCGCGGCATCATCATCTGCGGCACCGGCATCGGCATTTCCATCGCCGCCAACAAGGTGAAGGGCGTGCGCGCGGCGCTCTGCACGAACTGCTTCATGGCCGAGATGGCCCGCCGCCACAATGACGCGAACATTCTCGCCCTCGGCGCTCGCGTGCTCGGCTCCGGCCTTGCGCTCAAGATCGTCGAGACCTTCCTTGACACCGACTTTGAGGGCGGCCGCCACCAGCGCCGTATAGACATCATCGCCGCCATTGAGGAAAAAGAGAACAAATGAAGCGCCCCCGCGTATATCATGACCGCAGGCCGCTGATTCTGGCCCTGCGCGTCGCCGCCATAGCCGCGGCCACAGCCGCCGCGCTGAGCGTTTTCGCCTTTTTCTGGTGCAGGCGCTATATCGTGATAGAAAACGGCGTTCTCCATCTCGACCCTCCCTGGTCGGCGCAGACCG
>CAKTED010000315.1 GCA_934546725.1 uncultured Oscillospiraceae bacterium
GTAAAACATCGTGTCCCCCGTTGCGTTTCCGCGAACTACGATGCCGTTGAAAACGCCCTCAACGCCCGAAAGGAGATTATCGCTCATAAGAACGTGCGGCGCAACATATGAGGCAACCGTTCCCTCGGGCAGGTGCACCGTTCTGCCGATGAGCTTTATCTTCGCGCTGATATTGGCCGCCATTGCCATATCGATGTCGCTTACGTCCGCAATGCCCTCCGTCGGGACAAATTCGGGGCATATGTTCCTGCCGAAGGCAAGGTCGGCAAGGATACATGTCTTGCGGCAGGTATCCACGCCGTTTATATCGGCCGAGGGATCCTTCTCCGCATAGCCCTTCTCCTGCGCCTCGCGAAGCGCCGTTTCAAAGCTCAGACCGTTCTTTATCATGCTTGTGAGAATATAATTTGTAGTGCCGTTGACTATGCCGTAAACTTCCTCTATTTCATCCCCGGCCAGGCAGTTTACAAGCGGGTGCAGGACAGGGACACCGCCGCCGACGCTTGCCTCAAAAAGATAGCACACGCCGTTTTCCGCCGCGCTTCTTACAAGCTCGCAGCCGAATTCCGAAACGAGCTCCTTATTGGACGTTACGACGCTTTTACCTGCCGCAAGCGCGCGGCGGGTAAAATCCTGAGCAACGCCGACGCCGCCTATGGTCTCAACGACCACATGCACGTCAGGGTCCGCCTCGATAGTCGCAAAGTCCTTAACGAAGCGGTTTTCGTACGGGCTGTCTTTAAAATCCCGCACGTCAAGGATGTATTTGACATACACCTCGTCCCCCGCACTTCTGGCGATCTTATCGTGATTTATGGATATAAGGTCAACAACTCCGGACCCGACAGTGCCATAGCCCAAAACTGCAACATTTATCATTATACATATCCTCCAGGCCTGCTTCACGCTCCGCCTGCCGTCTTTGCATTTGCATACGCGGGACGGCGAACCGTCCGGGCAGGCTGAACACGCTCATTTATTGTAGATTTTCTGTTATCGTACCACACAAAGCGGCAATAATCAACGCCTTTGCGACGAAAAGGTACATATTTTTTACGAATTGCAGGTGAAGCCCATGGCGGATAAGCAGCTGCCGCTGCCAAAGCGGCTTTTATATATACTTTTGTCCATCGGCGCGGCGTTTCTGTTCTTCAAATATCTGCTCCCGCTCCTGCTGCCTTTTCTTCTGGCCTTTTTCCTCGCCATGCTGCTTGAAAAGCCGATACTCGCCCTGTCAGGCAAATTCAGCATAAAGCGCGGCTTCGCCTCGGTTTTTGTGGTCACGCTTTTTGTTTCGGCGTTCTTTGGGCTGATCGTTCTCATCTGCACGCAGGCTGCGGACGCGGCATCGGGCTTCATGCACAGCGTTCCGGCCCGCCTGTCGGGCTTTTCACTGCCGATTGGAGGACTGGGCCTCAGACTTGAGCGCTTCATAGCCTCCCTGCCCGAGGAGATATCCGGCATTTGCACTTCCGCGCTCGAAAGCGCCCGTGCGCAGATATCGCTGCTGCCCGAAAAGGCGTACTCCCGCCTTTTCGATATTCTCTCCTCGGCAGCGGCAAAGGCTCCCGACATCATATTTTTTTCGTTTGTGCTCACGCTCAGTCTCTACTTCATAAGCGCCGGCTTTCCCGCCGTGAAGCTTTTTCTTATGCGCCAGCTGCCCGCGCGCCTGAAGGCAAAAGCGGGAACCGTCCGCTGCGACGTTATGGGGACTGTGAAGAGCTGGCTCGGCGCGCAGCTGAAGCTGATGGGAATAACCTTTCTTGAGCTCCTTGCAGCGTTTATCATAATGAGGCTTGACTTCGCGCCTCTGCTTGCGGCGGTCATCTCGCTCATCGACGCGCTCCCGGTTTTCGGCGTCGGAACGGTTCTGATCCCGTGGGCACTCTTTTCGCTCATATCGGGCGGGTACCGCCGCGCGATAATGCTGCTTGCGCTTTACGCCGCCGTGAGCCTCGTTCGCAGCATTCTTGAGCCCAGGCTGCTTGGAAGTCAGTGCGGGCTGCACCCCGCGGCCACTCTTCTGGCCATCTATTCCGGCTACCGACTGCTCGGCGTTTCCGGCATGATCTTCTTCCCCATCGGTCTCATGCTGCTCAAACAGTTCAATGACCGCGGCTGGATAAGTCTGTGGAAATAAAAAATTGCGGAGACGGGGGTCTGAT
>CAKTED010000316.1 GCA_934546725.1 uncultured Oscillospiraceae bacterium
CGTCTCGGCAGCCACCGTGCAGCATTGCCGTCAAAATTCCATCGATCTGCTCAGCCGTTTTGCTCTGACCGAAGATCACCTCCTGCGCGCCCTGCCGCAGCGCGCGATGATGATCCACCTTTGCATAGCCAAGCTCTTCAAACGGCTCTGTTTTAATATGTATCGCAGCCTGCTCCGGCGTCATATCGCCGTTTTTCACCGCGTTCAGAAGCTCCGTAAGCTCTCTTTTATCCAATGCTTTTCACCTTGCCTTAAGATCAAGCGTTATCTCCGAATAATCCTTTCCAAGCGCGGCAAGTATCTTTTCCCGCCGGTCTATGGCCAGCTCCAGCTGCTCCGCCGGAAGCTCCAGCTTTGCCGCGCCGCCGCGCCAGCGCAGTCTGAAATCGGTAAAGCCAAGCGCAAAAAGCGCACCCTCGCCGCGCTCCGTTTTCTCCAGAATCTCGTCCGTTATTTCGCAGCCCGTCGGAACGCGCGTCGCAAGGCAGGAATACGAGGGCTTATCCCAGGTAAAAAGCCCCGCCTCACGCGAAAGGCGGCGTATATCGCTCTTATACAGACCCGCTTCACGCAGCGGAGAACGAACCTCCAGCTCGCGCAGAGCCTTCATTCCCGGTCTCTGCGCCGGATCGTCATCCATATTGCTGCCGTCAAGCAGAAGCGAGTATCCGTCCTCCGCCGCGGCACGGCGGATCGCCGAAAAAACATTTATTTTGCAGTAGTAGCAGCGGTTCTGCGGATTGGCCCTGACCCTTTCGTCCGCAAGCGCGCTCATATATATCACTTTAAGCCTCGCCCCAACATCGGCGGCAAGTCTTCTGGCATCGTCAAGCTCAAACTCCGGCTGAAACTCCGTTTTCACGAAATACGCAGTTACGTCCCCGCCGTATTTCGCCGCGCAAAACAGCAGCCAGGCCGAATCCCCGCCGCCTGAAAACGCTACCGCGGCGCTTGGATTTTCTTCAAAAAAAGCCTTCAGCATAAATAGCAATACCTCCAAAGCCCATGGACTTTGGAGGTATTATAACACTTATTTGCGTCTATGGCAATGCATCAGGTCGTATAAACGAGCGAAACGTTGCGGTCGTCCATTACGCGCTCGATGGCAGTGGTGAGAGTATCTATATTGCTCTTATAGATATAGAACTCTGTCTTTCCGTCAACTCTGCACGCATACTGGCGCTCGTTGAGAGCTATAAGCTCAAGAACACGCGTTCCGCCGTCGCGCAGATTGAGCGTTATCGAATACTCGGCGCTGCCGAGCTCCGCGTTTGCATCCACCTCGCCGACCTCGCGGAGGTTAAGCGTTCTCGAATAAAGGCGCTTGGTGTTCGTCTCGCTGATGGACTTGCCGTTTATGGTGCCAACGGTCCTTACAACGTCCACGCCAGAGCCGGTAACATCGTCATACTCCTCCAGCTCCATTGTATAAACAGTTCCGTTCATGTCATACACGATGGATCCAACACTGTGGATATCCTGTATCCATACCGCCCTGTTAAGCAGCGTGGTATAGTCGATATCCAGGCAGGCAAAGGCGTCGGCCGAGTAGGTAAGAAGCGTAAGCTCATCTGTCTCCCCTGCCATGAACGCGTCATACTGCTCACCCATGATAACGTAGCTGTAATTTCCCTGCGCCATTCCTCCGACCACGAGGTCGATGACATTGCCGTCGGTATCCTTCATCTCGAAGCGGCCGGGTCTGTCAAAGCCGTATTCGGCAAGCTGATCTCCGCCTATATCGCAGATGATGCTGGAATATTTTATGGTTGCGGCAACATCAAGAACCTTTTCCTGAACAAGCTCGTCCGTGCAGGAGGACACGACGGGCGAAAGCAGCATATACGACGAAGAGGCCTTATTGCCCTCGATCGAATAATCCGAATCCAGCTGGATCTCGACCACGGTGCCATCGCGCTTTGTAAAGCGCACCCAGTTTATGTTGCTGTAAATATCCTCGTCCGTATACTCGGGGAAGGTCTTTATATCCCTGTATTCAAGCTCCCTGCGGGTTATAAGCGTTGTGAGATAGTTACCAACGGTATAAACCGTGTTATCGCTGTCCGTCATTGCGTAGTAGTAATAATCGACGGGGGTATGGTTGCCGATATAAAGGTTTATCGTTCTCCCGTCGTCAAAGCTGAGCTCCATATGGAACTGCGG
>CAKTED010000317.1 GCA_934546725.1 uncultured Oscillospiraceae bacterium
GCCGAGACCCAGGCGGTGAGAGTTGAAATATCCGGAGCTTCAATAACCTTTGTGATGCCCATGCGGCGGAAGGCTCTTACCTGAGCCTCCTTTGCCAGGGAGCTGTCCTCCTCGCTGAGATAAATAAAGCGCTCTCCGCAAAAATCGGTGGCCTTCAGATCGCGCCGGGCGGCAAGAGGGTGCGTGATCGGGATCACAAGACGGGTGCAGAGATGCTTCAATATTTTGTAATCAAACTCTGTGCTGTCTCTGATGTCGTCAGATGCAATTATGGCTGCGTCGACCGAGCCGTTTTTTACGGCATCTAAAATATCCGCATTCAGAAAGTACTTTAATACGACGGAGAGATTTGGCGCTTTTTCCACAATGTATTGAAATACGGCGGAATAGGTTCCGCCCAGCTCCTGACCCTCGGCGGTGCCGAGCAGCAGCTTCAGGGATCTGCTGCGCTGGTTCATGTGTATCTTATCCATGGCGGCGCTGAATTTTTCCGAGCATTCCCTGAAAAATTCTTCAAGTATTCTGCCGTTTTCCGTAAGCCTTACAGATTTTCGCTCGCGTGTAAACAGCTCGACACCAAGCTCATCCTCAAGATTGGAAATGTGCCGGCCTACAACGGGCTGGGAGGTGAATAAAACCTCGGCTGCCTTTGTGAAGTTTTCGTATTTGGCGGCCGCGAGAAAGTATTTTATCTGAGCGTCATTCATAGTCCTGCTCCTTTAAAAGGGCGTATATCAGCAGAGCTGCCGAGAAGCTCTGCGCTGATGCAGATAAGCTGCATATGTCTGCATGATTCAGTATAGCAGACGCATGAGCATGGGTCAAGGTGGAAGAAATATGAAATCCACATATGCTGGAAATGATCCAATTGGTACAAAATTGTACTTTGACAAGCGGCGGGATGTGGTGTAATCTACGGTCATAAAGCAATGGCGCTGATCGGAGGATTGGCGCCATTGCTTTTTTTGCAGCACATGTAAATGCACTGCTGTACCAATTGGTACAAAATCGTATGTTTTCAATATAAGATGAATTTTATATAATCAAATCAAAAGAAACAGAATTTAAATTAAATTGTCGCATTTTTTAAACATACGAACGGTGAGGGGGAGGGCATCATGACCGAAAAAGAGAATTATCTTGCGTTTTTGCATCACGAGAAAACAGAGTGGATACCCAACATCATGGAATGCGCATGCTTTTGCGGAGGAGACGCGGAGACCTTTGAAAACGGACCGGCCGGAGGAGGGCTTGACGGCTTCGGAGTGAAGTGGGTCGCGACCCACTCGGCGTCAGGGCAGGGTGTGCCGGCGCCGAACCACATTGTGCTTGAAGACGTGACTGCCTGGGAGGACGTGGTTAAATTTCCAGATCTGGACGCCTTTGACTGGAAGGGGCTTGCCGAAAGGCAGCTTGCTGGAAATAAGGACGGACGCAAGGTGGTTGAATACCACGCGTGGAACTCGCAGTTTTTGAGATTAACTCATCTTATGGGGTTTGAAAACGCTCTTTGCTCATTGTGCGAGGAGCCGGAGGCCTGCGATGCGCTGATGAGCGCGATTACGGATTACAAGATCCGCCTGATAGAAAGAGCGCATGACTACTTCCATCCGGACAGCTTTGTGAATTATGACGATGTGGCAACGGTGCGCGGCCTGTTCATGTCGCCCAAAACCTACCGCGAGCTGATAAAGCCGCATCACAGGAGGATGAACGACGCTGCCATAGCCTACGGGATGATACCGCAGCAGCACTGCTGCGGCAAATGCCAGGAGCTTGTTCCTGATTTTATTGACGAGGGCTCCGCGGCGTGGCAATCGGCTCAGCCGGATAATGATATTGCCGGGATCATTCAGAAATACGGAGACAGGATCGGCGTTACCGGCGGGTATGATTCTCAGGGAAGAGCCGGCGCTCCGGATGTAACGATAGATGAGATAAAGGCGGAGATTGACCGGTGCATGAAGGAATACGGACGGTTCGGCAGAGGCTACTGCTTTATGGGCTTGCTGCTGAACGAGTCTGAAGACGAAGCGGGGGCGGAAAAGTTCCAGGCGGTTATGGATTACGCCTCAAGGGTTAACGGAAAAAATAATTGAAGCTGCCGCATATGACGGCAAGGACATCATATTTACACAGGCAGCAGA
>CAKTED010000318.1 GCA_934546725.1 uncultured Oscillospiraceae bacterium
CCTCTGTCATTCAGAGGCCACGCAGTGGCCGTGGAATCCCCCATGGAGGGGCAACGCAGCAAACCGTGGACGGGGGAGGCCTGCCTCCTCCCCCGTCATCCTCGCGCAGCGGGGATCCCCTACGGAGGATGGAGCAGTACGTCGTCGTTACTATTCAGCAACCAACGGTGGGATTCTTCGCCCACTGCGTGGGCTCTGAATGACAGCAAAAATAAGCTTCGTTTCCTCTGAATGACACGCAGAAAACAAGCCTCCCTCGAACACCCGCCGCGAAGGCTCAATAGCCGAGCAGCAGGTGCGTGAGGTCCACGGCGAGGTTGCCGCTTCGGCTGCGGGCGATAAGGCGCAGGGCCAGCGTCGGCTCGTCCGTAATAATATCGTCCACGTCAAGATCTATCATCTTCTGGATCGTGCCGGAGGTATTCGGCGTCCATACGCAGATGGTCTTGCCCGCCTGATGCACGCGGCTCACGAGGCTCCTGTTCGCAAAGCCGTAGCGCACGCTGAACGCGTCGGCGTATTCAAGGCGTGTAATGTCGCCATATGCCACGGACATGACGTAAACCGTGCGGATATCCGGGTCATAGCTCTTCGCGCGCTCGAGGACGCTGTATTTCAGCGAGGTCAGCACACAGCGGTCGGCAAAATCGTGGGCGTTTATTATATCAATTACCGATTTTTCAAAATCCGTCTCGTGCCCGGTCGGCTTAAGCTCAATATTCAGCCGCACGCCCGCCTCGTCGGCAAAGGCTATCACCTCGTCAAGCGTGGGCACCGGCTCCCCGGCAAATTTCTCTCCGAAAAGCCGCCCGGCGTCAAGCTCGCGTATCTCCGCCCACGTCGCGTCCCAGACGGGTCGCTTCACGCCCGTCGTCCGCTTCAGGCTCGAGTCATGCATGACGATGATAACGCCGTCCGCCGTCTGCTGCACATCCAGCTCAAGGCAGTCGACCCCGGCCTCCGCCGCCGCGCGAAAGGCAGCCATCGTGTTTTCCGGATACTCGGAGGAATAGCCCCTGTGCGCCGTGACGGTGATGTCCTTTATCCGCTCTATGCGCAGGCTGACGTTGCCCTCGGCCAGCTCATGGATATATATCCCGCAGAGGATGAAGGCCGCCGCAAGCAGCAGAATGTAGATTATATTGAAGCGGCGTTGGACCCGCGAGGGGCGCTCTTCCCCGGCCTCCGCCGCCGTCACGCTCTCCCTGCCGTCAAAGCGGTAGAATACCGCGCTCAGAAAGCGGAAGGATATCGGCACGGAGCAGCAGGACCAGAAGAGGTACAGCAGCCCCATGAAAAATACGACGAAGGACAGCACCGCCGTGTAGACCATTCCGCCCGAAAGCCGCCGGTACACCACCGATGCCAGCCACGTTCCGCCTGCCGATACGGCGTAAAACACCGCCGCCGTTCCGAGGTTCCAGCCGATGAGCAGCAGGCAGCATTTTAAGAAGCGCCCGCGTGTGAGGCGAAAGCTCCGGCGGATGGCCTGCGGAACGGAGTCGAGGCAGCAGTAATGCAGGCTGAACAGCAGCTTTACCGCCGCGCAGAACAGCGCGCCCGCCAGAACGAGGTACGCAATGTACAGCAGCGGCCGCGCTTTTATGTAATTCATGATAAATTCCGGGACGGAAAGCGCCGAGAGGAAGCCGGACGTGACGCCGAAGTTTATGAACGGCACCATCAGAACAACGTATATCGCCAGCAGCAGAGGCCCGCGCGCCAACGCCTGAACGGAACCGGAAAGCCCCTCCCGCAAAAGCTCCGGTACGCTCACAAGCCGCCCGCGCCGCCTCTGCTCCATGGCGTATATGACCGCCGCCATGTCAAAAAGCGTATAGAACGCCAGCAGAAGAAGTATCAGGAGCAGGAACAATATTGTTGCTGGTTTTAACAGAAACGCCTTGAGATTTGCCGCGTCAAGATATCTCAGCCCCGCCGCGCGCAGCGAAACATTAAACAGCGCCCACGCCAGCGGTACAAAGACCGTAAGCGACAGGAGCTTGTAAAGCAGCTCAAACTGAAACAGCGGAGCCCAGCTCCGCCACGAAAAATTCAACCTGCGACCCATAAGGCATCGCCTTCCTTTGATGTGCATTTGATATTGTTTCCCCTGTGGGCGGGGTGGCGGGGTGACTACGCCTC
>CAKTED010000319.1 GCA_934546725.1 uncultured Oscillospiraceae bacterium
GTATGTGGTCGCACCGCCCGTGGTCACGCGGGCCTGAAAGGTCCTTTTCCCACAGGGGCAGGACCACTCATTATAGCTGCCGTGTTCCGTGAAGATGACCACGGAGCCGCTGTGGTCGCAGGGGGCGGCGGTGACGTTTTCCGCGCCGCCCTCCACGGCTCCGGCTCCCACGCAGAGCGCGGAAAGTGAGAGCGCCAGCGCGAGCAGAATGATACACAGTTTTTTCTTCATCTTTTACCTCCCTCGCAGTTTTGCGACATGGATACCGCAGTCTTTTGCTGCCATTTTATACTTATATTATATCGGTCCACCTGAATTTGTAAATCGACCCAAAGTATGAGGGCAATATCGTATGTTCTGCTTGACAAAAAGACTTTTGCGGCGATAAAATAACGGCGTCAGGGCAAATTTGAGGTAATTGGCCTATATTATGGAGGTAAAAATGAAGGATTACGAGCTTTTTGTTGAATCATATAATCCCTGCGGCGGCCGCGAGCACGGGCAGAAGGAATTCCTTGAGGTATCCACGGACGATCCGGGAGAATTTGTGAAGCAGCACGCCAACGTGAGCGAATACGAGGTCGTCAGCGAGGGTGACGGCGAGATCGTCATTCAGGTGAATCAGCACGGATATGTGAAGAGATATTCCTTTACGGAGGAGTGAAAAAATGAACGGATTTCTGAATGAGCGGGAGGAAAAATATTTCTCCTCGGCGTATGACGAAACTGTGGAGCTGCTGCGGCGGCTCTGCGCGATACCGGCCCCGTCGCATCATGAGGACGCGCGGGCGGAGTTCTGCCTTGAGTGGCTGCGGGCGAACGGCGCGGCGGAGGCGTATATCGACGAAGCGAAGAACGTCGTCTGCCCCGTCTGCTGCGAGGGCGCGGAAAAGATAAGCGTGCTCATGGCGCATATGGACACGGTTTTCCCGGATACGGAGCCGATGCCGCAGCGCGAGGAGGACGGGCGGCTTTACTGCCCCGGCGTCGGCGACGATACGGCGAATCTCGCCGTTATGCTGATGTGCGCGAAATGCGTTCTGCAAAACGGCCTGCGGCCGAAGGACGGGCGCGGCTTCCTCTTCGTCTGCAATTCCTGCGAGGAGGGGCTGGGAAACCTGAAGGGCAGCCGGAGGATCGTTGAGGAGTACGGCGGGAGAATAGCGGAGCTTGTAAGCTTTGACGGCTACTGGGGCGGCATCGTGAACGCCGCCGTCGGCTCCGAGCGCTACGAGGTGGAGGTTATTACCGAGGGTGGCCACAGCTACTCGAAGTTCGGGAACAGAAACGCCATTGCCGTCCTGGCCTCGATGATAGATACGCTTTACGATATGAAGCCGCCCGAGGGCGGGAGGACCACCTATAACGTGGGCATGATATCCGGCGGCACGTCCGTTAATACGATAGCCGCCCAGGCCTCCATGCTCTATGAGTACCGAAGCGACTGCCTTGAGTCCATCGAGAAAATGCGCCGCTTTTTTGAGGGCGTTATTGAGGCCTACCGGGGCATGGGCGTTGAGGTAAACGTCAGGCTGCTGGGCCGCCGCCCATGCGCGGCAGGCGTTGACGACGCGGCGCAGCGGGAGCTGAGCCACAGGGCGGAGGAGCTTATCCGCGCCTGCACGGGGCTTGAGAGCGTCGGCCTGCACGCGGGCTCGACGGACTGCAATTCCTCGCTTGCCGTGGGCATTCCGTCCGTCTCCTTCGGCGTATGCCTTGGCGACGGGGCGCATACGCGCGGCGAATGGATAGAGCTTGAGTCCCTTCGCCTCGGCCTGAAGCTTGGCGCCGCATGGACGCTTGGATATTTTGAATAACTCAAAGAAATGCAGGCATTTCTTTGAAGGGCTGCAGCCCGGCGCGCGCACTCGCTGTGCTCGCACACTTGCGGGCTGAGAAGAGTTTTTTCCGAGGCGCATGTCCCCGGAAAAAACGTGATTTGACTTTATTCCGTCATCTGCGGATGACGGAACTCTGTGAGACTGCTCAAGTGATAGCATTGCAGAAAGCTATACCTGAAAAATGTGGACCGGGCCTTTATTCAAGGCCCGGTCCACATGTGCTTTTATGATAGCTTTTTTATTTGTCTGCGTATGCGCGGAAGAGGAAGGTCACGATCTGCGCGCGGGTGCAGG
>CAKTED010000320.1 GCA_934546725.1 uncultured Oscillospiraceae bacterium
GAATAGACGAGGATACGCCGATAGACCAGAGCATTCTCTCCAACGCCATAGAGCAGGCGCAGAAGCGCGTTGAAAGCCGCAACTTCCAGGCACGTAAGAGCACCATTGAGTTTGACGACGTTATGAACCAGCAGCGCGAGATTATTTACGGCGAGCGCAGAAAGGTTCTCGACGGCGAGGATATCAGCGAGTATATAAAGGGAATGATAAGGTCCGTCATACATCAGGACGTTGTTTCGGCCGTGGGCGAGCGCGGCTATGTGTCCGACATGAACGAGCTGCATAACGTTCTGCGCCAGTTCGAGGGTCTTTTCCTGAAGGAGGGGGATATCGCGCCCTCCCAAAGCGAGCTGGATTCCTATACGGTGGACCATATATGCGAGGAGCTTGAGGAGAAGGCATTTGAATTTTATGACGCGAAGGAGGAGCGCTTCGGCCTCATTCCCGGCACGGATACGCCCATAATGCGCGAGTTTGAGCGCGTTATCCTGCTGCGCGTCGTTGACGAGTACTGGATGGATCATATAGATGCCATGGCCGAGCTGCGGCGCGGCATCGGTCTGCGCGGCTACGCTCAGGTGAAGCCCATCGACGAATATAAGCGCGAGGGCAGCGAGATGTTCGAGGCAATGATAAACGGCATCAAGGACGAGGTGGTCCGCCGCCTGTTCCGCGCCGAGATCAAAAAGCCCGAGCAGCTTGAACGCAGGGAAACAAACCGCCAGATGGCCATGAACGCGGGCGGAGACGGCAGCGTTAAAAAGCAGCCCGTGCGCGTTAAGAACAAGCCGGGACGCAACGATCCCTGCCCCTGCGGCAGCGGGAAGAAATATAAAAACTGCTGCGGCAGATACGCGTAAGCCATGAAAAACGATTTTTCCGAAAAAGCCTTCGGCGGCGTTCCGCTGATGCTTTCAGACGGCCTTGCGGACTGCGCGGGCGTTATTCACGCCTTCACGACCCGCGCGGGCGGCGTGAGCGGCGGAGTTTATTCGTCTCTGAACCTTGGCTTCAACCGGGGAGACGATCCGGATAAGGTCCGGGAAAACTATAATATTCTCGCTTCCTCTCTCGGGCTGGATGCGGCGAGGCTCGTCTGCTCGCACCAGGTGCATGGCGACACGGTGAGAGTGGCCACGGCGGCGGACTGCCGAAGCGACCTCGCTTCGCCGACAGGCTATGACGCCGACGCGCTCGTTACGAACGAGCCGGGACTGGCGCTGATGGTCTTTGCCGCCGACTGCATACCGATATTATTATACGCCGCGGATACGCACGCCGCAGGAGCGGCGCATGCCGGGTGGCGCGGTACAGTTGCGGATATTGCCGGAAAAACGGCGATGAAGCTGTGCGGCGAATACGGCGGAAGGCCGGAAAATATTCGCGCGGCCATCGGCGCGGGCATAGGCCTGTGCTGCTTTGAAACGGGCGCGGAGGTGTATGAGGCGGCAAAAATGCTCGATCTGCCGGACTTTGCCGACCTTTACCGGGAGGACGGCGGCGGGAAATACCACCTTGACCTCAAGGGGCTTAATCGCGCACTGCTGATCAGAGCGGGGCTGCGGGAGGAGAATATAGCCGTAAATCCAGAATGCACCATGTGCCTTTGCGATAAATACTGGTCGCACAGGGCCACGAACGGCGTTCGCGGCGTTCAGGGCGCGGTAATTGCGCTGAAAAACACCTGAGGCAGCGCCGCATGGAGGAAGAATGAATAATAAGCACAGAGCCGCCGCAGCGGCGCTTTGCATGGCGATCATGCTCTGCGGCTGCTCAAGTGGGGAGCCCACGCCGGAGAAGGACGCCGCGGAGGCGGGCGGAGCGCAGAGCTCCGTGAGCGAGCCCATCGGGGCGTATGCCGACGATGTGTTTTCGCTTAACTATGACGCTTCGGCGACGCTTAACCCCTTTACGGGCACGAGCGGCACGAATCTTGCACTTGCCCCGCTTATGTATGAGGGCCTTTTTGCGGTAAACTCGCAGTTTGGATATGATAACGTTCTCTGCCAGAGCATATCGAGCTCCGACGGAGTGAGCTTCAGGCTGGAAATAAAAAGCGGTGTGAAGATGCATGACGGCGGCGAGCTTACGGCGGAGGACGCTGCGGCATCCATA
>CAKTED010000321.1 GCA_934546725.1 uncultured Oscillospiraceae bacterium
GTCTGGTACAGGAGGATATCCGCCGCCATGAGCGACGGGTATGTAAACAGACCGGCGTTGATATTATCGGCGTTTTTTGCGGACTTATCCTTGAACTGCGTCATTCTTGACAGCTCGCCGAACATCGTGTAGCAGTTGAGTACCCACGCCAGCTGCGCATGCTCGGGCACGTGGCTCTGAATGAATATAACGTTGTCCTTCGGATCAAGGCCGCAGGCAATATACTGCGCTATCTGCGCAATGGCACGGCGGCGCAGGCTCGCGGGATCCTGTCGAACGGTTATGGCGTGCATGTCAACGATGCAGTAATAGGTATTATATGTCTCCGAAAGCTCCACCCAGTTTTTGATGGCGCCCATATAGGAGCCGAGGGTAAGCTCTCCGCTCGGCTGGATACCGCTGAATATTGTTTTTTTCTCATCCATGATGCAAAAATCCTTTCTTTATTTAAGCCCGTATTCCGCGCTGAGCTTTGCAAAGGCCGGCAGCGAACGCTTTATCATCTCGCCGGACACGCAGTAGGCAAGGCGCACATAGCCCGGCCATGCAAAGGAGGAGCCGGGTACCATGAGGATATTATACTTCTTTCCCCTGTTTACAAACGCCTTCTCGTCCGCCTCGGGAGATTTGAGCCAGAGATAAAACGCCCCCTCGGGCTTTGCGCACTCAAAGCCAAGCTCCGTCAGGCCGTTATAAAGCAGCCTTCTGTTGGTATCATAGCCCTCAAGGTCCACCTTGCAGTCAACGCATTTTGCGACGGCAAGCTGCATGAGAGAGGGCGCGTTCACAAAGCCGAGAACGCGGTTCGCTATCGCGGCGGCGTTCATTATGAGCTCGGCCTCATCGATCTCGTCCGGTATGACAAGGTAGCCTATGCGCTCGCCCGGAAGTGACAGCGACTTCGACCAGGAGTAGCCCACGACGGTATTGCGGTAATACTTCGTGAGGTACGGGACCTCCACGCCGTCATAGGCAAGCTCGCGGTAGGGCTCGTCCGCTATGAGATAGATGGAGGTTCCCAGCTCGCGCTGCTTTTCCTCCAGCACGGCTGCAAGCCTTCTGACAGTCTCCTCCGAGTATACCACGCCCGTGGGATTGTTGGGGTTATTTATAATGATGGCCTTTGTTTTGGGGGTAATGGCCCCGGCAAGCTTCTCCGCGTCCGGCTGAAAGGTCTCCGCATCCGCCGGTACGGCCTTCAGAACGCCGTCATAATTGCCGACGTAATTGCCGTATTCGACAAAATACGGGGCAAAGGTGAGAACCTCGTCTCCAGGATTGAGCAGCGTTTTGAGGATAACGTTCAGTCCTCCGCGCCTACGGTCATGAGAATATTTTTTGCGGCAAAGGACGTTCCGAAGCGTCTGTTTATGGAATCCGCCACCGCAGCGCGCACGGACTCAAAGCCCGCGTTGGACATGTAGCCGTGGACGACGGTGCTCTCCATTGTATCAAGCGTATCCTTTATGGCGCTGTTCACCTCGGTCGGGGCCGGGAAATTCGGGTTGCCGAGGCTGAAATCATATACGTTCTCGCGGCCATATTCGGCCGCAAGCCTGTTTCCCTCTTCAAACATCGCTCTTATGGCGGAATTTCCCGCCGCAAGCTTTATCATCTTTTCAGAAATCATGCGGACATCTCCTTCTGAATATTGATCTGAACAGTAAAATGCTATCGTAGTATTTTACCACCTGAAGTCTGATTTTACAATATATAATTGCGGCATGAGGCCGCTTTTCCGAAAAAATTCACGTGCAGGAACACAAAAGGACCGCCGCGGAAGCACTGCTCTTACCATGCTTCGCGGCGGTCTAATGCTTTTTTATCGTACCTCGGTGAGTATCTTAACGAGCTGCGCGCGGGTGACCGGCGCGGCCGGGCGAACGGTCCCGTCCTCAAAGCCGCTTATTACCCCCCTGCCGATGAGCTCGGAAACATAGCCTGCGGCCCAGCTCTGCACGCTCCCGCCGTCGGAATACACGCCAGTATCGGCAAGGCGGTAGCCCCTTTTGAGTATGCGCCCCATTATCGTCATTGCCTGCTCACGCGTCAGCGCGGAATTCGGCGCGAAGTATACTCCGCCCGGCTCGTCAAGGCCCGTAATTATAC
>CAKTED010000322.1 GCA_934546725.1 uncultured Oscillospiraceae bacterium
TTCGTTGTTCAATATGTTTGACAATCCTACAAGATTACATGACATCGCGGGAAAAGAGAAATAAAATCTGTGCTATTCATGCAAACGGGAGCGTTTATTTCTGTGCCGCCTCAAGCCTGCGGGACGGGTGGTATATCAGCAGCGCGATAAAGACGAGCAGGGCCGTTGTTCCAAGGCTTATGGGATACACCGTCATGATGGTTTTAAAGGTCTCGCTCGTCGGGAATACGAAGTGTATCCACAGTATGCGGATTATGCAGATGCCGAACGTCGTCAGCACCGCGGGAACGGTAGAGTGACCAAAGCCGCGCAGATAGCCGGACATGACCTCGTACAGCAGGCTGAACGAATGGGAGGGAACTATCATCATCAGACGGATGAAGCCGGTGGATACGACCTCCGGGTCGTTATTGAATATGGAGAGCAGCGGTTTGCCGAAAAAGAGAATGGAAAATATGGCGATGGCAAGCGTGACCGCGCCCTCCGCAATGCAGAGAGCCAGCGTCCTTTTGCAGCGCGAAAGCCTGCCCGCGCCGAGATTCTGTCCGACGAAGGTGGTGCAGGCCTGGCTGAAGGAGTTTACAATGTCATATGTGATTATCTCAATATTGTACGCCGCACTCGAGGCAGCCATTGATACCTTGCCGAGACTGTTTATCGCCGACTGTATGACGATGTTGGAGATGGAAAACATGCCGCTCTGGATACCGGCGGGCAGACCGATTTTTATGATCTTCGCAAGGCTCGGACCGTCGATGCGGAACTTCTTCGGGTCAACGTGAATGGCCTGATCGCTGCGGCGAAGGCGAAGATAGAGCAGCAGCGCGCTTACGGCGTTTGCTATGACGGTCGCTATGGCAACGCCGTTTACCGTCATGTTCAGCACGGCTACGAAGAAAAGGTTCAGAAGGACGTTCAATATTCCCGAGGCGGCCAGAACGATCAGCGGCGTCTGCGTATCGCCGATGCTGCGGAAGATGGCGGCCTCAAAGTTATAGAGAAGGATCACGGGCATGCCCAGAAGGTAGAGCCGCAGATACAGGAGCGCGAGAGAAAAGACGTCGTCCGGGACCTGAAGCAGCCGCATCAGCGGCGCGGCGACAAGCTCGCCGAGGATGGCCACGCCCACTCCGCCGAGCACCGCGATGACGATGGAGGTATGTACCGCCTTCTCAACGGAGGGTCTGTCATCCTGGCCGATGGCATGGGCTATTACGACGTTTGCGCCGAGGGCAATGCCGATGAAAAGGTTTATTATGAGGCTGATAATGGCGCTGTTTGCACCCACGGCGGCTACGGCGGCGGTCCGCTCCGCCGCGCCGGTGAAGTTGCCGACTATGGCGACGTCCGAGGCGTTGAACAGCTGCTCAAGTATAGCCGTTGCCGCAACGGGTACGGCAAAGCGCGGTATCTTGTTCCACAGAGTGCCGTTTATCATGTCTATCTGATGGGCTTTGAGTCTTGAATTCATTTGAGTCATGCTTCTTTCTTTGTAAAGAGGTTAAATAAGCCGTGCGGAGAGGACTGCGAGCGTGTGCGCAACGTCCCGGGACGGCAGAGCGCCTGGTGAAACCGGCGGAGCAGGGGATGCGCCGGCAAAGTCTGCGAAGCTGACGGGCATCAGACCTCATCTGATTTAAAATGTATCAAATATGAAAAGCGCAATGAGCGCGATATGCAGCGCGAGGAAGAGCGGGACGAGGACAGTGAATTTCCTGTGCTTCGTTTTGTGACGGAACGTGCGCATGCCAAGCAGCGAGCCGAGACTGCCGCCGATGAAGGCAATGGTCAGAAGCACGGATTCGGGCGTTCGCCACTCGTGCCGCTGCGCGCGGCGCTTATCATAGCCCATGGAAAGAAAGCCGATAATATTGATGATTACAAGATAAATGGTCAGAAAGTCCATATTGTTGATCCTTTGAATGAAAACGATTAAGCGTTGCTATATTATCAACTGTTGTGCGGCTTGTCAAGGAGTCCGGCGTTTACAAATATACCAGAAATATGGCGTGTATGGTCTTTGTCATTATGTAGGATTGTCAAACATATTGAACAACGAACTCAATGGGAGAAAGCCAGTGGAGAGGTCTCATGGGTAAGTTATT
>CAKTED010000323.1 GCA_934546725.1 uncultured Oscillospiraceae bacterium
GCGCACACCCGGTCGAACTCCGGGATCGGGCGCGGCGTGCGGCACACGCCGGTCAGCTTCATTCCAAACGCCCGCAGCCGCCGCGCGACCTCCGTGCCGACGTCGCCCGCGCCGAGGATCACGGCGCTCCTGCCCGCAAGCCCGGGCTGCCTGAATACCTGAGCCGCCGTTTTTACGTTGTCTCCGTCAATCCCGGGAAGCTCCGGCCTGAACTCTCCTGCGCCGAGCGCGGCAATTATTACGTCCGGCCGCAGCTCTTCAGCCATCCGGGGAGT
Organism: uncultured Oscillospiraceae bacterium; assembly: GCA_934546725.1. Lineage (GTDB taxonomy): Bacteria > Bacillota > Clostridia > Oscillospirales > Oscillospiraceae > RGIG6375. Next base: position 276 of record CAKTED010000323.1, read on the forward strand.
CACCTCCGTGTTCAGGCGAACGTCTATGCCGGCCTTGCCGATCAGATATTTCTGCTGTTCAATGTACTCGTCGATGCGCTTTTTAAAAGGAACGTTTCTTTCGCAGAGGATAACTCCGCCAAGCTCGCCATCTTTCTCGCAGAGCGTTACCTTATGCCCCTCCTCTGCCGCAGTGATGGCCGCCTGCATGCCGGCAATTCCGCCGCCAACTACAAGAACCGATTTTTTCTCCTTTACAGGCTTTATGCAGCCCACCTCATATTCCTTGCCGGACTCCGGATTTATCGCGCAGTAAAGGTGACCGTTCAGATAATCCTGATTTACGCACTGGAAGCATCGCAGACAGCGGCGAGCCTCCTTTTCGCGCCCCGTGCTCAGCTTTATGGGCAGATCCGGCTCGCAGATAAGGCCGCGCGCAAGCTCCACCACGTCTGCCTGCCCCTCCGCAACTATCCTTTCAAGATTGTCGGGGTCGGAAAGCGCGCCGATCGTGGCAACGGGGGTGCTGACGTGCTTTTTTATCTCGGCTGCATATTTCACGTTGCAGCCGTCCTCGCCGAAAATGCCAGGATGGGTGTGATGCATCAGATTCGGCGCAAATATATTGCCGACCGACACATGGATAAGATCCGCATGTCCGTCAAGCTGCTTTGCTATCTCAACGCCGTCTGCAATGGTAAAGCCGCCTTCAATTATCTCGGTCCCGCTCATGCGAACCTCAACGGGAAAGCCCGCTCCGCAGCGCTTATGTATCTCGTCTATGACGGCGACGGTAAAGCGCGCGCGGTTTTCCACGCTGCCGCCCCAGCGATCCGTTCGTTTATTTGTAAACGGAGACAGGAACTGGTGGAGCAGCCATCCGTGACCCGCATGAACAGTCACCATGCCGAAGCCGCGCTGCTTTGCGTAAAGCGCCGCGTCCGCAAATGCGTCTATCGTGCGCAGTATCTCCTCCTCCGTCATTCCCTTGCAGCGGATACCATGGTTAAATTCGCACACACCGTCGCTCGGTCCGAGCAGCAGCTCGCCGGCAGAGCTCTGAGAGCTTGCCATGCCAGGCTTCTGCAGCTCTATTGCGGCCACCGCGCCATTTCTCGAAATGGCGTCCGCAAGCTTTGCCAGCGGCCGTCTGTTGTTCAGGTGGTCGGTAAGGTGGATGACCTCGTAATCATCGTTTGGTATTCCCTCGTCGTCAACATAGCACTCTCCGATGTTAACGGAGGCTGCGCCGCCTTTGGCCTTTCTTTCAAAATATGCTATATAGTCGTCCGTCGGAACACGCTCAGGCGTAAGATCGTACAGCCCCGTAGGCGCAGAAAAAATGCGATTACGAAACAGCGTATTGCCCAGTCTTACCGGCTCGAGCAGGTGTGAATATTTATCAAATCCATTCATATGATGCAGTCCTCTCTTTCCTCATCCGGGCCTACAGGCCGTTTATCTCGCGGACATTGTGGCAGGCCACGAAATGGTTTGGAAGTACCTCCTCATAGGCAGGCTGCATGCAGCGGCACTTATCCGTCGCATACGGGCAGCGCCTTGCAAAACGGCACTCCTCCTGCGGGTCGATTGGGGACACAAGCTCGCCATTAAGCTGCACCCGCTCCGCCTTATGATGAATATTGGGTATCGGGATCGCGGAAAGCAGACCCTTCGTATAGGGATGAAGCGGTCTTTCAAACAGCTCCTTTGCCGGGCACTTTTCAACCATAACGCCAACGTACATTACAAGGATATCGGTTGAAATGTGCTTGACTACGCTCAGATCATGAGTTACAAAAATATATGTAAGTCC
>CAKTED010000324.1 GCA_934546725.1 uncultured Oscillospiraceae bacterium
GCCAAAGTCGATGCACAGCGCCTTGCAGTGGCCGATGTGCAGGTAGCCGTTCGGCTCCGGCGGAAAGCGGGTGTGGATCTCCTTGCCTTCAAAGCGGCCGCCGGGCGCTATATCCTCGTCGATAAAATCGTGGATAAAGTTTTTATGCTCGGTTTCGGGAATGTTTTTTTCAATATCCATGATGAATGCTCCCTTATGTTCAAGTAAACATATAAAATGATTGTATTATTATATACCATCATTCGGGAAAAGAAAAGGAAAAAATGCGGATATTGCGTCAAAAAAGCGGCGGCTCAGGCCGCGGACATGCGGTGGAGGACCGGCGCGAGGCGTTTGCTTACGACCGAAGCGAGAACGCAGGAGGCGGCGTCTCCGGGAACGAAAACGAGGAAGCAGTATATTATTACGGAGCGGGCGCTCACGCTTTTGCCGAGATAGAGCGCGCTTATCATCCAGTAATACATAACGCCGCAGAAATAAACTATGGCAAGACCGGCAAGTGAAGCGAGAATGCGGCGCGCAAGTCCGGGAACCGGAGTGGAATATGCGAGCTTCCCCGTTACGAAGGCGGCGATGGCAAATCCGATTATGTAGCCGAAGCTCGGCTGGAGAACGTACATGGGTCCGCCGCCCTGAGTGAATATCGGCAGGCCGACGAGACCGAGAAAAATGTAGCACAGAACGCTGGCAGTGCCGAGCACCGGGCCGAGCAGCAGCGCCGCGAGAGTGACGAAAAGCGTTTGCAGCGTAAAGGGGATGCCCGGTACGGGAATTTTTATGAACGCGCCAACTGCGATGAGCGCGGTGAAAACGGCGCAAAGCGCCATGTTTTTAACAGTGAGAGTTTTTTTCACGGGATCATTCCTCCATGAGTGCGGGGCGAATGCTGATCTCGCCGCTGCTGAGATATTCCTGCCGTCCGTCGGGATAACGCACGAGCAGATGGCAGTCGTTGTCGATGTCTATGGCGCGGGCGGGGATGGCGTTGCCGCCCCGGAGTATCACGATGTCCCTGCCGAGTATGAACAGGCGCTTTTTGTATTCGTCGAAATATTCGCGGCTGTCCATGTGAACATAAAAGTGAGTAAAAATATTAAGGATCTCGGCGGCAAGGCGGCTGCGGGCGTTTCTGATATCCGCGCCTGCGGGGAAAAGCGCCGCGGCAACGCTGCCAAGCCCTTCCGGAAAGCCGCCCTCGGGCTCGTAGACGTTCACGCCGATGCCGACTACAACGTAGTCAAGGCCGCCGTTTTCCACGGATACGGAGGCTTCCGTGAGTATGCCGCTCAACTTTTTTGAGCCGAGCCAGACGTCGTTTACCCACTTTATGCCAAGCTCTTTGCCGGATATCCGTTCTCCGGCCATGGCCGTCGCCGCGGCCGCCACTGTTGTGAGCATGGCGGCCTCCTCCATGCCGAATTTCGGGCGGAGCAGTATGCTGATGTACAGTCCGCTCCCGGGCGGGGAGAAAAAGCCGCGTCCGACTCTTCCGCGTCCGGCGGTCTGCGAGCCTGCGATGAGAACGCCGCCCTCCGGCGCGCCGGAGGCGGCCATTTCCTTGAGCAGGGTGTTCGTGCTCGTGACCTCGCGGCGAACGTCCAGGCTGAGCGGGAGCTCGGCGCTGAGCATGCTTTCAATGCACTCTGCCGAAAGAATGTCCGCATTTTCGGCCAGGGAGTAGCCGCGATTCGTCACGGCATCAATGGAATAGCCCTCGTTCTGCAGTGCCTTTATGGCCTTCCAAACGGCGGCACGGGTGATCCCGAACCGTTCCGAAAGCTCTTCACCGGAGAGAAAGCTGCCGCGGGCCTCGTCAAGAGCGGCCAATATGCGATCTTTTGTTGTCATTGATTATCACCTGCGTGAATTATAAGTCCGACGCTGCGATTTGTCAACCTTGTAAATCGGAAAAGTTTACAATAGTCTGCCGGAAACGCTTTATTTGTAAGGCTGTTATGAGGGCAGCCTCGCAGAGTTCCGTCATCCGCAGATGACGGAATAAAATCAAATCCCGTTTTTTCCGGGGACACCCTCCAGAGGGGCTTCTCTTGCCCCT
>CAKTED010000325.1 GCA_934546725.1 uncultured Oscillospiraceae bacterium
TGGGCAGGGCAGTATGACCAGTGGACGCGGAAACCCAGGGTTTCCGTCATTCAGAGGGGTGCGCCAGCACCCCGTGGAATCCCCAACCCACGTCTCGGCCGCGAACCCAGCGGAGCGGATTGCGGCCGAAAAGGAGGAGCAAGGGAGTGGGCAAAACTTTCGCCGCAAGGCGGAAGCGGAGCTTAACGGACTTTGCGACGACGCAGGGGCATGGCAGTACGTTGTCGTCCTCTCAGCAACCAACCGGGGGATTCCCGCGCGGAGCGCGAGAATGACAGCATACTTTCAGCACCCGTGTCGTTACCATGGCGCAACCATCCGGGGGATTCTTCGGTCGCTAACGCTCCCTCTGAATGACAGAAAACTCTTTACCCCCGCTCCCTCTGAATGACGTGCACAGCGGCGGATGCCTGTTTACAGCGCGAAAAAGCGGTGCTCCTCGAGCGCGTCGATAACATCGTCCTCGGCGTCCTCGTCCATATCGAGCCGAAGCCGCTTTTTTTCGATATCCGCGTCAAGTATCTTCACCTCGGGCATATTTCTGAGCGCGTCCGCCACCTTCCCGGAGCACTGCTTGCAGTGTACCCTGCTTTGGCAGCTCTGGCAGTCAAAATATGTCAGCTCATATTCAAAAACCATTTATCATCTGTCCTTCGCTTCATTTTCGAGGCTCAGTATAGCACACATCGCCGCGCAATGCCATATGCGCAATGCCATAAAAAGTATTGACAAGTCAGTGCAGCCACTGTATTATGTACACAGGAAATGGTATTTTCCCGGCGGCAAAACGGTTTTGAAAGAGCAAACCGTTTTTATTTCCCCATTAGTTAGCATATGCTAACTAATGGGGAGGGGTATTTCCCTTTTGCCGTAGGTATATTGCCATCGTCAGTTAGCACATGCTAACTTCGGAGTGTGTTTCCGCTCGCTCCCCTTCGCGGCGCGGCGATATGTACCGCCCTGCCGCCCAAAGGGGCACAAAAACCCGCAGCTCAGCTGACACCGGCTTTCAGGAGGGATGATCGAGAGAAGGTAAGGAAAAGCATGGATCGAGAGAATTTTGAAAATACATTTTAAGGAGGCTTTATGAAAAAGATCAGAAAAACAAAACTGCTCACATCAGCGATGGCGGCCATAATGGCCGCGTCAATGCTCCCGTCCGCGGCATTTGCCGTCAAGGTCGACAGCGGCTATACGCCCGGGACCTATGTCGGTGCCGCGCAGGGCTACGCCGGAGAGGTAAGCGTTGAGCTTACGCTCGCCGAAAGCGGCGGAAGCGTCGTAATTTCCGATATCTCCGCCACCGGCGCAAAGGAGAGCTCCGGCCAGTGGGCAAAGGCTCTCACTCTTCTTGACAAAATAAAGGAAAACAACGGCACCGACGGCGTGGACGCCGTCAGCGGTGCCACAAGAAGCTCCAACGGAATCATAGCCGCCACCGAGGCCGCGCTTGCAAAGGCCAGCGCCTCCATCAGCGGCAGCGGCACCGAAAGCGACCCCTACGTTATCTCCAGCGCCGCGCAGCTCGCGGCCTTCGCCGAGGCCGTTGACGGCGGCGAGACCTACGGGGGCAAATATATAGAGCTTGCGGACGATATCGACCTTTCCGGCATCGCCAGCTGGAACCCCATCGGCGCTGAGGCCGGAACGGCGAATATCTTCAACGGCGTCTTTGACGGCTGCGGCCACACGATAAGCAACCTCAAGATCAATGCCGCCGTCACCTCCGGCGAAAGCAACCATGGCCTGTTCTCCACGCTCGGCAGCGCGGCAGTCGTTAAAAACCTGAACGTGACGAATGCCGACATAAGCGTTGAAAACTCCGGCGACAAGGTCCGCGCGGGCGTTATAGCGGGCGGCACCGTCAAGCCAGCCACCTCCGCTCACGGCAGCATCGGTACGCGCATCGACTCCTGCTCCGCCACCGGCAAGGTCTCCGCCGTTTCCACGAACGACAAGCTCACCTACGCGGGCGGCATCTCGGGAACCGGCGAGATCGGCACCGCCATCACGAACTGCTGGACGGACGTTGACGTAAAGGCCGTTGCAA
>CAKTED010000326.1 GCA_934546725.1 uncultured Oscillospiraceae bacterium
GGCGGAGAAGGCCCGCTGGGCCCGGCTCATGGAGAGCTACTTCCAGTCCGAGAGCGAGGTTTTGACGGCGGGGGTGCTCATCGTGGACATCCGCCACCAGCCCACCGCCAACGACCTCACCATGCACCAGTGGTTCCGGGAATCCGGCTGCCCGGAGATCGTGGTGGCCAACAAGCTGGACAAGCTGAAGAAGAGCCAGGTGGAGCCCGCCCTGCAAGTCATCCGGGAGACCCTGGAGCTGGGAGAGGGGGACATCCTCATCCCCTTCTCCGCCGAGAAGGGCACCGGGAAGGAGGAGCTCATCTCCCTCCTGACGCGGCGCAGCCAGTGAGAGCGTGCAAAAAGGCCCTGTCCGCCCAAGGCGGACAGGGCCTTTTTGCCGCTTCCGGGGGAAATCCCACGAAAACGATTGACTTCCGGAGCCCTGGGGTGCTACACTGTCTCTCGGCTGTGAAAAACCAACGGGACCATAGGAGGATACGACATGAAAGCAGGGAAGAAGTGGACCGCGGCGCTGCCCATCCTGGCGGGAGCCATGTGGGGCTCCGCCGGGGTCTTTGTGCGCAAGCTCTACGCCTTCGGCATGGACAGCTATACTATCCTGGCGTCGAAGATGTGCGTGGGCGCGGTGATTCTGTTCCTCATCCTCCTCTGCTGGAAGCCCAAGCTCCTGCGGGTGCGCTGGCAGGACCTCTGGATCTTCCTCGGCAGCGGCATTTTGGGGATGCTGGGGCTGAACTACTGCTATAACGAGGCCATCCGGACCGTCAGCATGTCCCTTGCGGCGGTGCTGCTGGGGCTCTCGCCGGTCTTCGTGATGCTGCTCTCCGCCGTGCTCTTCCGGGAGAAGATCACCGTTCGGAAGCTGGGCTGCATGGCCCTGGCCCTAGTGGGTTGCCTTCTCGTCAGCGGGGTGCTGGAGGGCTCGGGGCTCCAGTGGTCCTGGGGCGGCATCGGCATGGGGGTGCTCTCGGCCTTCTTCTACGCCCTCTACGCCATCTTCTCCAAGACGGCCTCCAACCGGGGGTACGATACCTTCACCATCATCTTCTACAGCATCCTGGCCATCTCCCTGGTGCTGCTACCCCTGACGGACTGGGGCAGCTTCGGGGCCTTTCTGGCGGAGGCGCCGGTGGGGAACACGGTCTTCACCCTGGCCCACGCGGCCTTCACCACCATCCTGCCTTACGCCCTCTACACCCTCTCCCAGCTCTACCTGGATGGGGGCATGGTGGCCATCCTGGCCAGCGGAGGCGAGCCCACGGCGGCCTGCGTCTTCGGGGCGCTGTTCTTCCAGGAGTATCCCTCCCTCTGGAACCTGCTGGGCCTCGCCGTCACGGTGGCGGCGCTGACCCTGCTCTGCCGGCCGGAGAGGAAGCGGTGATCTTCCCCGCCGGGCGATATTTGAACAGGAAAACGGCGTGACCGGGAAGGTCACGCCGTTTCGTTTTTCAGATCGACCCGGAGCGGGGACGGGGATGATCCCCGGAGCGGGGACGCTATTCGAGGATCAGGTCAAAAATGATGTCGGTGAAATCGTCATTGACGTGTCCGTCGTTGCAGCGGTAGCGAAAATGGTTCGGCGAGAGCGTTTCTTTCCGCATGACGGCGCCCCGCGTCCATGCCTCCAGAGCGCGCCTGGGCTCGGCCCAGGCGTTCCACACCAGAAGCTCCCCGCTTTGGGAGAGGCAGTCGTAGGAGTGGGGCTTCCGCATGTCCTTTGCCCAAAGGACCATATTGGGAGCTTCCACGCCGGTGATCCGGGAGATGAGGGTCCCCTTCGTTTTCAGCCGGATGGCCTGCGGCCACTCAGAGCCGGTGGAGAGGAGGACCACCGAAAGGCGGCAACGCTCCGGGACGGGGATCCGGTCCATCAGCAGGAGCGTTTCCCCGTGATAGAGGATGGGTTTTCCGCGGCTCTCCCGGAACAGAGACTCGAATTCGACCATAGCCGTCTCCGGGAGCGTCAGGCTTCGGGGGTCTCGGGGGCGGGGTCCTGGACTTCCTCCTCCACCTTCAGGATCTCCCGGCGGAGCTGGCGGT
>CAKTED010000327.1 GCA_934546725.1 uncultured Oscillospiraceae bacterium
AAAGAAGACTGCGGCACCGAGGAGCGAATAAAAAAGGCGGATCTTTATGCCTGGGGGCTGAGCGGCGGAGCGCAGAGCGCGCAGAAGCGCAAAGCGCTGCTTGGAGGGCTTGAGCTGCCGCAGAAGCTGTCGGCAGACGCCCTTATTGACGTGCTGAACGCGCTTTATACGCGCGGCGAGATCGAAAGACTCATAGGTGAAGCTGAATGAGGCAAAACACCTGGTATTTTATTACGCGGAAAACTGTAAAAATTTGAATTTTCTATTTATTTTCGCGGCCGCTGATGGTATAATAACACGATAATGCAGAAAAAATCTGCCTTTTCGGAGGTGTATTCATTATGAAATGCCCGTTCTGCAATTACGGAGAAAGCAAGGTGATCGATTCACGTCCCGCGGAGGAGGGGGCCACTATCCGCCGCCGCCGCGAATGCCTTGCCTGCCAGAAGCGCTTTACGACCTATGAGATCATGGAAAGACTGCCGCTTCTTGTCGTGAAGAAAGACGGCAGCCGCCAGAGCTTTGATAAGGTGAAGCTGCTCAACGGAATGGTCCGCGCATGCGAAAAAAGACCCGTTGAGATAGCAAAGCTTGAAAAAATCGCCGACGATATAGAGCAGGAGCTGCAAAGCTCGCTGGAGCGCGAGGTCGCAAGCGAAAGGATAGGCGAGATGGTCATGGACAGGCTCAAAAGCCTGGATGAGGTATCCTACGTTCGCTTTGCTTCGGTATACAGGCAGTTTAAGGATATAAATACCTTTCTTGACGAACTCAACAAGCTGCTTAAGGAAAAAATCTAAAATATGCTTTGCAGAGTGGGCTTTTCGATATCATACAGGCTCTGAAGATGCTCAATAAGCTTTTGGCGCGTACCGTCGGCACTGCCGTCGCGCTTTTCAAGCTCGCTGATATAGTCGCAGAAGGCGTCGGTGGTGGAGTCGATTTCGGCGTGGCGTATGAAAATATGCGTATATCCGTCGGCGGCAAGCCATCTGCGTTCTGCGCGGCGCGCGGTGATAAGCGCCGTATCCCACTCGCCGGAGTCGGCGAGAGAGGACGATTCGTTTATAAGCTCCGTAAGCTCGCCCGTCAGCCTGCCAAGATGAAAAAGGTTCCATACGGACAGTCCGATGAGACAGAGAAGTATGATGACAGCGCCAAGCTCCTTTTTCAATTTTCCGCCTCCCTTGCGGCATAATATATCGTACCCGAATCATCCACGCTCATATAATACACGTCTTTGCTTCCGACGGCTCCGCGTCTGCGAAGCTCGGCCTTCAGCCAGGCGGGGTCGCGCCCGATGAGGCGCAGATTATCGGAAATTATCCTGCCGTCGTTTATGATTATATGCGGCATACCGCCGTCAGACACGGAGGAGAGCGTTTCGGGCGTGAGCGGCTGTGCCGAGGCATTCAGAATTATATTTACGTCTCCGTCGGTTTCAAGAATGGCGTAGCGGATCTTGCTGATATCGGTCACGTTTCCCGAGCGCAGCGCTTCCGCGAGCTCGTCGAGAGAGACGCGGTTTTTACGCATTGCGGCCTGATCTATTTTGCCGTTGCGGACGAGTATGCTGGGCCTGCCATACATGAAGGCACGCAGGCGGGGACTGCGCAGAGCAGCGCCGGATATGAGAAGCTCGCAGCAGAGCAGAACAAGTATCGGCAGAAGCGCGTTTATCAGAGGTATTCCGATATCCTCAAGCGGATGCGCGGCTATGTTTGACATCAGCACGGCAACGATCAGCTCCGAAAGCTCAAGCTCGCCAAGCTGGCGCTTGCCCATTATCCGCATTGTGCAGATAAGGCTCAGGAAGATTATTATCGTCCTTATTATTACAATTGCCAGAAGGCATCACCCCGGTACATCGATATTACGGTCTGGCACCCCTGTGCCGGCTTTACATATAGTTTTTCCATGGAAAGGAGCATATTATGACAAAAATAAATGAAAATTTTCTGAAGCTTCCCGGAAACTATCTCTTTGCCGAAATAGCGAACAGAGTTGCGGAATATTCGGCGGAAAACCCGGATAAAAAGC
>CAKTED010000328.1 GCA_934546725.1 uncultured Oscillospiraceae bacterium
GGATCGCGACCCGGCTTCATGAGCTCCTTTACGATATCGTCAAGCGTCGGAACTCCCACGCCGCACTTTTCCGCAGTTTCGGCCCTGCCGAGCTCCGCTACCCTTCCGTCAAGTTCCGCAAGCCCCGCGGAGGTCACATCGGCCAGGGAATATCCGCAAAGCTCGAGCAGCCTTTCTGCCGCGGCATAGCTTTCAGGATGAACGCCCGTATTATCCAGCACATCGCCGCTTTCCGGGATACGCAGGAAGCCCGCGCACTGCTCAAACGCCTTCGGTCCGAGCTTCGGCACCTTCAGAAGCTCGCGGCGCTTATGGAACATTCCGTTCTCCTCACGGTATTTTACGATGTTCTTCGCCGTTGTTTTTGTAAGACCCGCAATATATGAAAGCAGAGAGGGTGACGCCGTATTCAGGTCTGCTCCTACGGAGTTTACGCAGTCCTCAACGACTCCGCTGAGTGCTTCCGACAGGCGAGCCTGCGGCATATCATGCTGGTACTGCCCCACACCTATGGCCTTCGGATCTGTTTTCACAAGCTCCGCCAGTGGATCCTGCAATCTTCGCGCAATGGAAACTGCCGAACGCAGGTTCACGTCATATCCAGGCAATTCTTCCGAGGCAAGCTTTGACGCCGAGTAGACCGAAGCCCCCGCCTCGTTCACGATGACGTATCTTACGCCGGGAAAATCCCTGATAAGCTCTGCCACGAGCCTTTCTGATTCACGCGAGGCCGTGCCGTTGCCTATGGCAATATTTTCTATGTTGTAGCATTTTATCAGCTCTGAAAGCTTCCTTTTGGCAGCCTCTACCTTATTAAAGGGCTGTGTCGGGTAAATAACGGCAGTATCAAGCACCTTTCCGGTGCCGTCTACCACCGCAAGCTTGCAGCCGTTTCTGTATCCGGGATCATAGCCGAGCGTGACCCTGCCTCTGACCGGCGGCTGCATGAGCAGCGGTCGGAGATTGAGCGCAAAATTTTTTATTGCCCCCTCGTCGGCGTTTTCCGTAAGCTCCGCGCGTATCTCCCGCTCAATGGACGGAAACAGCAGCCTGGAATAGCCGTCCTCCACCGCCGAACGGACAAATTCAGCCGCGCGGCGGCCGGGAATTACGAACATTCTGACAAGCGGCGGGAGCGCGTCGGCGTCAGCCACGGTGACGGATACTTTGAGCATACCCTCGTTCTCGCCGCGGTTTATCGCCAGCACCTGGTGCCCCTGCATTTTTGAAACAGCCTGGGAAAAATCGTAATACAGCCTGTAAACGCTGTCCTCCTCAGTCAGCGCGGCAGAGGAAAGAACGCCCCGCTGCCAGATGATCTGGCGCAGCAGCTTTCGCGCCTCGGCGCTGTCCGAAACCAGCTCCGCGATAATGTCCGACGCCCCCGCAAGAGCGGCCTCGACGCTCTCGACGCCCTTTTCCGGGTCCACATATTCCCCGGCAAGCTCACGGATATCCGCCATGTCCTTCGCCTGCTCAAAAAGCGTATCCGCCAGCGGCTCAAGCCCCTTTTCCCGCGCCATCGTCGCGCGCGTGCGGCGCTTCTGCTTATAGGGCCTGTACAGATCCTCGACCTCGGCAAGGGTCACCGCCGCGTCTATCGCCGCCGAAAGCTCCTCATCAAGCTTTCCCAGGGCGTCTATCGCCGCCTTCACCTCTTCGCGGCGCTTATCAAGATTTCTCAGGTAACCAAGCCGCTCCTCAAGCTCGCGGAGCTTCGTATCATCCATGGCCCCGTGCTGCTCCTTGCGGTAGCGGGCTATAAAGGGGATGGTATTTCCCTCGTCGAGCAGTTTTATTACGTTCGCCACATATTCTTCTCTGACGTCAAGCTCCTGTGCAAGGAGCTTTTCAATATTTTCCATATTATCCTCCGATAAACTGATTTCATCGCTGAAAGTATAGCACATTCCGCATTCTGCGGCAACGGTTTGACAGCCCCCCCGCTGCGGTATTAAATGATATCGCTGAAAGGACGATGTACATTGGCGGCAAATTATCAGAAGGAAGCCCCGCGGATCATAAAGGACTTTCTTTC
>CAKTED010000329.1 GCA_934546725.1 uncultured Oscillospiraceae bacterium
TGTCAAGGCAGCTCTTGACGATACCACCACCGTTTACACCGGCGTGACCGGCTCCTTCACTCTTGACGAGACCGGTACTCCCAAGAAGGGCGCTGCCATCATCGAGTTCGTAAACGACGGCACGACCGTTACCACTCAGCTCCGCGACACTGTTTCCATCGACTGAGTCTTACCGGGACCGGGTTTTTAAAAAACTCCCGCGAAACGAAACCAATATTAGGGAGGTATGGGGAAAAGCCATACCTCCCAATATGCATAAAGAGGGGGATACTTTGTGAGTGCATTTCTCACCGCATTATTTACCGGTCTGAGACTCGGAAGCATTTATGCGCTCGTTGCGCTGGGCTATACGATGGTCTACGGTATTATAAAGCTGATAAACTTCGCGCACGGCGACTTCATAATGGTCGGCGGATACAGTCTTTTCTTCGTTGTTCCCATCGTTCAGAAGATGGGGCTGCCGGGCTGGCTGGCAGTTATCGTGGCGATAGTCATCTGCTCCGCGATCGGTATGGCGACGGAGCTTATCGCATATCGCCCCGTCAGAAAAAAGGGCACGAATATGACGGCGCTTATCACGGCCATATCCGTAAGCCTTGTTCTTGAAAATCTTGCTCAGGCCATACCCGCGATGGGACCCAACCCGAGGGTCGTAAACTCCATTTTCGGCAACGGCGGCATAACGGTTGCCGGCGCCTCTCTGAGCTACGCCACTATCATCACCATCCTTGTGAGCGTGCTCGTAATGGTGCTGCTCTACGTCTTTACACAGAAATCTAAAACCGGCCGCGCGATGCGCGCCGTTTCGGAAGATAAACAGGCGGCCACGCTGATGGGCATCAACGTGAACCGCACCATAATCACAACGTTCGGCATAGGCGCGGGCCTTGCGGGCGTTGCGGCGCTCATGTACCTTGCCCAGTACCCCTCCGTGACCAACGCCATGGGCTCCACGCTTGGCCTTTACGCCTTCGTTGCCGCGGTTCTCGGCGGCATCGGCTCGCTTCCCGGCGCAATGCTCGGCGGCTTTGTGATCGGCATGGTGTATTCCTTCTGCTCGGCATACCTGAGCTCCTCTCTTTCCAGCGCCTTCGTGTTCCTCATACTTATTATAGTCCTTCTCGTTAAGCCCACGGGTATACTCGGAAAGAATGCAGGTGAAAAGGTATGAAGAAACAGAATGTACTTTCAGGCTATATTGTCAACTTCATCGTGTGCGCGGCGCTCGTCGTGCTGGCGATGATGGGCGGCAGCCTCGGCGTGAGCACAAAGGCCTCCACGATGATCTGGCAGTGCTGCTACTTCGTTATCCTTGCGTGCTCGCTGAACCTTGTCCTCGGTTTCCTCGGTCAGCTCTCGCTCGGACATTGCGGCTTCATGGCGATAGGCGCATATTCCGCCGCGCTCATTTCGCTGGCCTTCCAGCGAGCGGGCTTCTATACCGAAAAGAGCGGCCCGCAGTTCATGCTCGTGCTCTTCATCTGCATAATCGCGGCCGGAGTGCTTGCGGCACTCATGGGTCTCATAGTCGGTATCCCCGCGCTGCGCCTCAAGGGCGACTACCTCGCCATCATAACGCTCGGCTTCGGCATGATAATCGTAAACGTCATAAACAACCTGCCCTTCTGCGGTATGGACGGCCTGAGCCAGGGCAGCGCATCCTCCGCGCTTTATCAGAACGGCCTCGGCTTCGTTCTCCAGCAGCTGACGGATTATCTCTGGCTGCCCGTGCTTCTCATGATACTCTGCGTGGCGGTCATGTTCCTCTTCGTGCGCTCGAAGTACGGCAGGACCATCAAGGCCATCAGAGATAACGAGATCGCGGCCTCGGCCTCCGGCGTGAACGTTTCGTTCTACAAGGTGTCCACCTTCGCGCTCGGCGCGTTCTTTGCGGGCATTGCGGGAGCGATATTCGCCTGCTGCAACAGCTCGCTCACGACCGGCTCCTTCTCGTTCACCTCCAGCTCAATCCTGAACTCCACGTTCATCGTCGTTATGGTCGTCGTTGGCGGCATGGGCTCGCTCACCGGCTC
>CAKTED010000330.1 GCA_934546725.1 uncultured Oscillospiraceae bacterium
ATCATGGCCTGGTTGGCCATTTTATAGTGCTTGGACTTGGAACCCCAATAGCCCTTGGCATAGCCAAGAATCTTTTTTCTTCTCTTGCGCGTCATCATTGCGCCTTTAACTCTTGCCATTATTGTTGCCTCCTATATATATGAGTGAAGTGGAAAAATCTTATTTGTAGGGGATCATACGCTTGACAGCGGCTACATTGGTCACATCAGCGTAAGCACCCTGACGGAGGCCTCTTTTACGCTTGGTGTTCTTCTTGGTGAGGATGTGGCTCTTGAATGCGTGAGCGCGCTTGACCTTGCCGCTCTTGGTGAGGTTGAATCTTTTCTTCGCCCCGCTATGTGTTTTGATTTTAGGCATATTGGGATCTCCTTCCGTAATATAGTTGACTTATCTGGCGTTCTTCGGGGACAGGAACATGGCCATGTGCCTGCCGTCCAGCTTAGGCGGCTTGTTGACTGTACCGACCTCGGAGCAGCCCTCAGCAAAGTTCCTGAGGAGCTCTTCGCCAATTTCGGTGTGGGTCATTTCTCTTCCGCGGAAGCGAACGGTAACCTTAACTCTGTCGCCGTCTGAAAGGAACTTCAAAGCGCTTTTGAGCTTGACGTTGAAATCGTTGGTGCCGATGCCGGGGGACATTCTGACCTCCTTGACCTCGATGACCTTCTGATTTTTCTTCGTCTCCTTCTCGCGCTTGGCCTGCTCAAAGCGAAACTTGCCGTAGTCCATGATCTTGCAGACGGGCGGGGTGGAGTTGGGCGAGATTTTTACCAAATCAAGATTTTTTTCTTCAGCAATGTCCAACGCTTCCTGAGCGGACATTATTCCGAGCTGGCTGCCGTCGTCTCCAATGAGGCGGATCTCCTTATCCCGGATATCTTCGTTGATTTGATGTGCCGTGTTACTGATACCTGAACACCTCCTGAAAGTTTGTCGAAAAACGACGTGAAAAAATAAAGCGCGGATGATGACATCCGCGCATGAAAAGCACACAGAAAACCCTCCCGCCGGTGCAGGAGAAGAAGCTGTACGATTTTTGACCACGGCGCGCAGAGCGGCCGGGTGAAGTGCGTGGATATCACACTTACTTTATTTACGAGCATATGGATTATACCAGCATGGCAGGGATATGTCAAGCGCTTTTTCAGTAATATTTTCTGAAATTTGTGGGAATGCTTATACGGAAACGCCTTTTGCGCGGCATTGCGGCTGCGCGAGGGCGGTACATGATGAAGAGGAAGCGCATAATAATGAAGAGAGCGGCGGAATTCGGCTGCGTGTTTACGGTGGGCGGGCTTATTTACGCACTTGTGGAAATACTTTTTCGCGGCTATACTCACTGGAGCATGTTCATATTGGGAGGCCTGTGCTTCGTCGGCATGTATATCGCGGCGGCATCGCATGAGCCGCTGTGGAAAAAGTGGGTCATGAGCACGGGTATGATCCTTGCGCTGGAGTTTGAAGCGGGAGTGATTTTGAACCTGCTGCTGGGCTGGGATATATGGGATTACTCAAAATACAGGTTCAATCTTTACGGGCAGATATGCCTGAGGTATGCGCTGTGCTGGTTTGCGCTGTGCATACCGGGAAACGCGCTGTGTAATATTCTGCGCACTAAGCTTTTTGAACGGAGCGCGAGCTGACGAGCTCCGCGGAAAAGCTGCATAGCCGCGCGGCAGCGTCCGGGTGAGCGATAAGGGCGAGCGAGCGGCGCATAAGCTCAAGCCGGCCCGGCGTTGAAAAAATGAAGTGCAGCGCCTCGCCTGCCGAAAAGCTGGGGCTGATGCGCATGGCCCCGCCGTTATTGAGCAGAAATTCGGCGTTTCGCTCCTCATGACCGGGAATGGGGTTTATAAGGATGGCGGGCAGCTGCTTTACGAGCAGCTCCGTGACGGTAAGGCCGCCCGGCTTTGTGATTATGCAGTCGGCGGCGTCCATGAAAAGCTCAACGTTGTTTACAAAGCCGTGAACGCTGAGCCTGGGGTGCGATATGCGCCCGAGCTCCCCGGCCAGCCTGCCGTTGTT
>CAKTED010000331.1 GCA_934546725.1 uncultured Oscillospiraceae bacterium
CTTTATGACCCTCGCCGCGCCGCTGCGGCTCACAAAGCCGATGATCTTATATATGAGGAAGGCCACCACGGCCATGTCAAGAATATCTGTTATTTTGATAAGGCGGATATATTTCCAGAAAAAATCTATTACTGCTTCCATTGCTTCCGCCTCCCTTTACGAGCTTTTGCCGGACATACACATGCCCAATATAGCAGATTACATTATATAATAAATCGCGGCGCTTGACAACAAAAATAAGAAAGAATTTATATTTTATTTACCTTTTGAACGATTGCAAAAATCCCCGAAGCCGTTTATGACTTCGGGGATCAGCTGTGTGTTTTCTTATGCGCCGAGGTAGGCCTTCTTTACGCGCTCATCCTCAAGCAGCTCCGCCGCCGAGCCGGACATCGCAATGGATCCGGTCTCAAGAACGTACGCTCTGTCCGCTATGGAAAGCGCGGCCTTCGCGTTCTGTTCAACGAGCAGGACTGTTATGCCGTCGTTATGCAGCTCCTTGATTATGGCGAATATCTCGCTTACGAGTATCGGTGAAAGGCCCATGGACGGCTCGTCCATAAGCACCATCTTCGGATTCGTCATCAGCGCGCGGCCCGTTGCGAGCATCTGCTGCTCACCGCCGGAAAGCGTGCCCGCCAGCTGCTTTGCGCGCTCCTTAAGTCTCGGGAAGTGGTTGAAAACCATTTCGATATTCCGGTTAACCTGGGCCTTATCCTTCATGATAAAAGCGCCCATATAGAGGTTTTCCATAACCGTCATCTGGCTGAAAACGTGGCGTCCCTCCGGAACGTGCGCAAGGCCGAGATTGATTATGGTATTTGCCGGAACCTTCTGCAGGTCGGTACCGTCAAGCGTAACCGAGCCGCTCTTTGCCCTGATAAGGCCGGAAATAGTGTGCAGCGTGGTGGTCTTGCCCGCGCCGTTTGCGCCGATAAGCGTAACGAGTTCGCCGTCGTTGACCTCGAGGGAGATATTTTTCAGGGCATGGATCGCGCCATAGTAAACGTTAAGATTTGAAATACTGAGCATTTTTCTCCCCCTCACTTTCCGAGATATGCCTCAATAACCTCCTGGTTATTGGCGATCTCCTCCGGCAGGCCCTTTGCGATGGTTTGGCCAAAGCTTATTACCTGTATGCGCTGGCAGATGTTCATAACAAGGCTCATATCATGCTCAATGAGCAGTATGGCAACGCCGTAGCGGTCTCTGATGATGTTGATGCATTCAAGCAGCTCCGCCGTCTCCGTCGGGTTCATGCCTGCGGCGGGCTCATCGAGAAGCAGGAGCTTCATGTTCGTAGCCAGCGCGCGGGCGATCTCGAGCTTTCGCTGCTCGCCGTAGGGCAGCGCCGAGGCAAGATAATCCGCCTTGTCCTCAAGATGGAATATCTCGAGCAGATTCATGGCCTTTTCCGTGATTTCCTTCTCCGCGCGCCAGTAAGCGGGAGTGCGGAATATCGCGGCGCCCATATGATACTTTATATTCTTTGTAAACGCGACCTTGACGTTGTCTATAACGCTCATCTGCGTGAAAAGGCGGATGTTCTGGAACGTTCTTGCTATACCGGCCTCAACCACCTGATGCGTCTTGAGCCCGTTGAGCTTTTTGCCGTCAAGATATATGCTGCCCTCGGTGGGCTTATACACGCCCGTCAGCAGGTTGAAGACCGTGGTCTTGCCCGCGCCGTTGGGGCCGATAAGACCGATAAGCTCGCCCTCATATACCTCTATATTGAAGTCCGATACCGCGCGCAGACCGCCGAAGGTTATGCCGAGGTGCTCGGTTTTAAGAATAAGCTTTTTATCACTCATTGCCGGACTCCTCCTTTGCTTTCCTTGTGGCGCTTCTCGCTTTAATGCGGCTCGGCCATTTCGGTATGCCGATAACGAAGTTCTTCAGCGAAAATTCATAGGTTCCGAATATTCCCTTCGGGCGGAAGATTATGACTATAATGAGAGCCACGGAGTAGACGAGCATCGGATACGCAAATAC
>CAKTED010000332.1 GCA_934546725.1 uncultured Oscillospiraceae bacterium
AGAAGGAGGCGGGCATTTCCTCCGAGCCGGAGGAAACGGGTACGACATTTGAGGAAAACGCCGCCATCAAGGCGCGCGCCGCGATGGAGCTTTCGGGTCTGCCCGCTCTGGCGGACGATTCCGGCATTGCGGTGGACGCTCTCGGCGGAGCGCCGGGGGTTTATTCCGCGCGCTACGGCGACTGCCATACGGATGAGGAGCGCACGGCCCTTCTGCTGAAAAATATGGAAAACGAGGAACATCGGGACGCGAAATTCGTCTCATGTATAGCGGTTGCGTTCCCGAACGGCGACGTGCTCATAACGCGCGGCGAGTGCGCCGGAACGCTCACATATGAGCCGAGGGGCGAAAACGGCTTCGGCTACGACCCCGTATTTTTCATGGAGCGCTTCGGAAAAACGCTTGCCGAGGTGAGCGCGGAGGAGAAAAACAGCGTTTCGCACAGGGGTCGGGCGCTGAGGGCGATGAAGGAAAGGCTTACAGATTATTTTAAGGAGAACGGAACATGCTGACAGGAAAGCAGCGGGCGCAGCTCAGAGCGCTGGCAAACGCGGAGGATACGATAGTTTATATAGGTAAGGGCGGCGTGACGGAAAACGTTGCCAGGCAGGCGGCGGACGCGCTTAAGGCGCGCGAGCTGATCAAGTGCAAGGTGCAGGAAAATTCCAAGCTCACCGCGCGCGAGGCCTGCGACGAGCTTGCGAAAATGACGGGCGCCGAGGGCGTGCAGGTCATCGGCAGCCGCTTCGTGATATTCAAACAGAACGAGGATGAGCCGAAGATAAAGCTTATAAAATGAGCGTGTCGACGACACGCTCTCGCGAAAATGCAAGCATTTCCGCGAAGGGGATGCAGCCCGCCGCGCGCACTCGCTTTGCTCGCACACTTGCGGGCTGAGAAGAGTTTTTTCCGAGGCGCATGTCCCCGGAAAAAACGGGATTTAACTTTATTCCGTCATCTGCGGATGACGGAACTCTGCGAGGCTGCTCACACAATAGCATCTCAGAAAAATTTTTGACAGGCTGAAAGCAATAAGGTAATTTTGCCTGGAGCGGACATTATGCGTGGGGGAATGGTTATGAAGATCGGCATTTACGGAGGAACGTTCAATCCGCCGCATATGGGGCACGTTAAGGCCGCGGGCGACGCCGTGAAGGCGCTTGAGCTGGACAGACTCCTCGTTATCCCGACGGCGCAGCCGCCGCATAAGGAGCTGCCGGAGGCCTCGGCCACGGCGGAGCAGCGGCTCGAGATGGCCCGGCTTGCCTTTGCGGGCGTAAAAAACGCGCAGGTATGCGATATCGAGCTTCGCCGGGGCGGCAGGAGCTATACCGCCGATACCGTGGCTGAGCTTAAGCGGGAATATCCGGGCGCGGACTTCTGGCTCGTGATGGGCGGGGACATGTTTTTGAGCATAACGCAGTGGTACCATGCCGCCGAGCTTATGCGTGAGCTTGGCCTGGCCGTTTCGGACAGGGCGGACGAGAGCGGGAAAATTCTTGCGGCGGCGGACGGGCTGCGCGAAAAATACGGCGCAAGGGTGGAGTTTATCCCGGACAGGCCGATAGAAATTTCCTCCACCGAGCTGCGCGAGAAGCTGAAAAATGCCTCCGGCCGCGAGTTTTTGCAGCCGGACGTATACGCGTATATCATTAAAAACCGGCTTTACGGCGAAAGAGCCGAGCTTGGCTGGCTGAGGGAAGAGGCCCAAAAAATGCTTGATCCCAGGCGCGTTCCTCATGTGCTCGGCTGCGAGCAGGAGGCCGTAAGGCTTGCCGAACGCTGGGGGGCGGACGTTTATTCCGCCGCCGCCGCGGGCATACTGCATGATATAACAAAGCGCTGCAATAAAAATGAACAGTTGATATTATGTGATAAATATGGTACAGTAACAGATACGCTTGAGCTTGAAAATCCGAAGCTGCTCCACGCAAAGACCGGAGCGGACGTGG
>CAKTED010000333.1 GCA_934546725.1 uncultured Oscillospiraceae bacterium
CGGCAAGCCCTTCAGCTTTGCCTTGATTCTGCGGTTGTTGTAGTAATCCAGATATTCAAGGAGTTCCTGCCTGAAGTGTTCCGTGGATTGAAATACTTAAGCTGCCCAATTACTTGAAAAGCCCCATCAACCAGCGTGGGGAAGCAAGACCGCAGTTAGCACACGGAAAGGGAAAACGGAAAAGGAAATAGAGCTAAAAGCGCATCCACCCGGACTTATAGGACCGGGCGGATGCGCTTTGCGTTTAAGACTTTTGGCAATTCATAAATCCAGAATCTCAATATTGTGCGTCAACACATCCGTATATTGCAGCGTATGCCGCTTTGCCTGCCCAGAGGAGTTTTCTTCAATTTGAAAGATATGAGCATAGACCCCTGTGATCTCCACCGGAACATTACTCAAATGGAGCTTTGGCTGGGCGATGGAAACATTGATACGGATTTTAGGATCACTTTGGTATCGTTCCAAAATGCGCTGCCGGATCTGTTGGACATTGTAAATATCACTCATAATGCCTACGCTTTCTATCACAAACCCGCCTGATGGAAGTCAGGCGGGTCTGGTGTCAGTTGAAATATTCGCTTACATCGGCTTTGTCGTTATACTGCTTGCGGACTCGAACAAGCACAGAACCGTCGCTCTGTTCGGTTTCCTCAGTAATTTGATACCGGGTGCGGCTTCTGTCCATCATCGCCTTATAGCGGCTCACTTCGTCGTGGTTGACCTTGAGCTGCTGCTCATGGGTCAAGCCGCAATCGTCCGTTTGTGCAAATACCAGTGTTTGCAGGAAGCAGGCTGCCTTTACACGCTTCATTCATTTCACCTCCCTCGGCTCCGCCCGGTCAGAACGGATGCTTTTTTCAGAGAGATGATCAGTGAACAAACAGCTTGCAAGCGCCAGCCTGCCGCCAACGCCCACTGCACCGGATGCACTCCCATGATACCTTTGTATGGCTTTATTTTATCTAATTCGAAACTCGATTTCAAACGAATTTTCTATGTCTCAACTCTCGTCTGGCACTCTGCCTGTGGCGGAGGCCGAAGCGTTTCTTATAGCTCTGTAAATGTGTATCTTACAATACTGCCGCTGCCGTCCCCCGTAATAATTAGCGTGTCACCGTCCGAAGTCAGTACACGGTCGATTACCGGGTAAGGCGCTTTGGACTTTACATAGGCTTCCGGGCTCTCCGCTTCCGCTTCAATAATCTCTCTCTTTTGGCGTGAGCCTCACCGCCGCAAGGGTTTATGGTTTCAATCAAAATCTCATATTCATTCATAGAAAAAGCCCCTTTGCTCTATTTTATATGGTATATCATACGAAATGATGAAAGCGCAAATGGGCATTTTTATGAAAATCAATGGTAAATTTCACAAATCAGCGCCACACACTTGTCGATGCCGATGACGCCGCTGTCCAGCGTCAGGTGGTAGTTCTGGGCGTGGCCCCACTTCATGTTGGTGTAGAAGCGGTGATACGCCGCGCGGCGTTTATCCTTATCCCGCAGGCGCTCCTCCGGGGACTGCTCCCGCTCACCGTAGACCTCCACGATGCGCTTGGCGCGGAACGCCATGTCCGCATGGATAAAGACCTTCAGGCAGTCCGCCGTGTCCTGCAAAATGTAGTCGGCACAGCGGCCAACGATGACGCACGGGCCTTTTTCCGCGAGAGCGGTGATCGTATTGCACTGATGCTCCCACAGGATATCCTCGTTGGTGGGGCCAAACATCCGGTTGGAAAAAGCTGCCGATAGGAAGCTCCCCGGTGCGTACTCTCCTGCTTCTTTTACATAGTCCGGCGCGAAGCCGGTCTCTTTCGCCATTTCCTGAATGATTTCCGCGTCATAGCAGGGGATGCCCAGCTTTTTCGCTACCTTTTTGCCGATGGTGCGTCCGCCGCTGCCAAACTCACGGCTGATGGTAATGACTCTGTTTTTCATACT
>CAKTED010000334.1 GCA_934546725.1 uncultured Oscillospiraceae bacterium
GCGTGTGCCCCTGCGTGTGGGATTCCACGGGCTTCGCCCTCTGAATGACGGAAGTGGTAAGACTCCGCATCCACGGTGGCGCCCCCTCTGAATGACGGAGACTTTCACCTCCCGCGTCCACATCACGCAAACATCATACAAACACACAGGAGATGCAAAAACATGACCATACTTGACGGGGCCATGGGCACGATGCTTCAGGCGTCGGTGCCGGAGATGCCCAAATATCCCGAGACCATCAACCTCACCGCGCCCGAGGCCGTAACGGCGATACAGCGCCGCTACGTTGAGGCGGGCAGCGAAATTCTCTGCACGAACACCTTCACCTGCAACAGCCGCCGCGCAAAAAAGGCGGGCTATGACCTCGACGAGGTCGTTGCCGCCGCTATCGGGAACGCCCGCCGCGCCGGAAACGCGCGCGTTGCGCTCGACGTCGGCCCGCTCGGCGAATTTCTCGAGCCGTACGGCGAGCTGAGCGAGGCCGAGGCCCGCGAAATATTCCGCGCGCTCGGAAACGCAGGAAGGGCCGCCGACCTCTTTTATATCGAAACTATGGCCGACCTGCGCGAGGCGCGCATTGCCGCCGAGGAGCTGAGGGCCGCGGCGGACAAGCCCGTTTTTGCGACGTTCACCTTTGCCCGCGGCGGAAAGACCATGACCGGCGCTTCCCCGCGCGACGCCGTGCGCGAAATGGGCGATATCTGCGCCGCGGTCGGCCTGAACTGCTCGCTCGGCCCCGTTGAGGCGCTGCCGCTCGTGCGCGAGTTCGCGGAGCATTCGCCCGTGCCGGTCATAGCCAAGCCGAACGCCGGCATGCCTGACAGCGCCGGGCATTATTCCATGTCCCCCGCCGCCTTTGCCGCCGCCGCGAAGGAGCTGCGCGCCGCCGGAGCCGCGTATATCGGCGGCTGCTGCGGCACGACGCCGGACTTTATCGCTGCGCTGCGGGACATCCGCTGAGGCGTTCGCCCTGCGGGAACATTATGCGCCGCCGCTTCGTCATTTAAAGAGAGCGGGGGAGTATTATCTGCTGTCATTCAGAGGGAGCGGAGCGACCGAAGAATCCCCCGGATGGTTCGTATGAGGAACGATGGCGTACTGCTCCGCCCTCCGTGGGGGATTCCACGGCCTGCGGCCTCTGAATGACGGAGACTTTGGGTCCCCAAGTCCACATTACCACACCGCGTACCCATTACCGCCCCCGCGCCCGACCCGCACTCACAAACCAAACATCATCCATTGCCGGAGGAAAAATCATGGAAGCATTTGCCATAGTCCTTCCCAAAATAGAAAACATCCTGCCGTACATCTTCACGGTGGCGGTGGCGGCCTGCGCGGTGCTGTTCACCGTTCTGGGCTTCTCGCCGTCCGCCGTCGGCAGTCTCAGGACGCTCTTGGACGAAAACCACGTTTTCCACCGCCCGCACCCAATGGAAAAGCGCGACGCGCTGCCGCTTGCGATTATCTGCGCGGTCTACGCCATCATCGCGTTCACGGGACTGGGCAGTCACAGCGCGCCGGAGACGTTTTTTCACTTCACGCCGGAGAGCGACAGCGTAACGCTTGAGCAGGCGAAGAGCGGCGAGATAGCCGAGATCCTCTGGTACTCCGGCGTGGAAAGCGGCGACTACCTCGTCGAGCTTTCGGAGGACGGCAAAAGCTGGGTCGAGCAGGGGACCTGGACGCAGGACAGCGGCGAGCAGCTGAAGTGGCACAGCGAAGAGCCTGTTCTGAAAAACGCGCGTTACCTGCGCATAACGGACAGGCGCCGCACCGGCTACCTTGGCGAGATAGCCCTGCGCGCTGGGGACGGCGCGCTGCTGCCCTTTGCGACCGCAAACGAGCTTACCGACGAGCAGGATACCGTCCCGGAGCATATTTCATACCTGAACAGCAGCTATTTTGACGAAATTTACCATGTTCGCACGGCGTATGAG
>CAKTED010000335.1 GCA_934546725.1 uncultured Oscillospiraceae bacterium
GTCATGCAGCACGGTGAGGTTCCGAAGCCCGAGAAAGTCCATCTTGAGCAGGCCAAGCTCCTCAAGCTGAGTCATCGGATATTGCGTAACTATGAGCTCGTCATTGGTCGAGAGCGGAACGTATTCATATACGGGCTTCCTTGTTATGACAACGCCCGCCGCGTGGGTGGAGGCATGGCGCGGCATGCCCTCGAGCGCCCGCGCGGTATCGAAAAGCTTTTTCATGCTCTCGTCGCGCTCATAAAGCTCGTGCAGCGGCTTTGAAAGGCGCAGCGCATCGTCAAGCTTCATATTGAGCGTCGCTGGAACAAGCTTGGAGGCCGTGTCCGCCTCGGTGTAGCTTATTCCCTGCACGCGGGCAACGTCGCGTATGGCGGCGCGCGCGGCCATCGTTCCGAAGGTCACGATCTGTGCAACGTGGTCGCTGCCGTATTTGCGGTTTACATAATCTATGACCTCTCCGCGCCGCTTGACGCAGAAGTCTATATCGATATCCGGCATGCTCACGCGCTCCGGATTAAGAAAGCGCTCGAAGAAAAGACCGTATTTTATCGGGTCCACGTCCGTTATCTCAAGGCAGTAGGAAACGATGCTGCCCGCCGCCGAGCCGCGGCCCGGTCCCACAGGGATGCCGTGGCTCTTTGCGTAGTGGATAAAGTCGCGCACGATGAGAAAATACTCGTTGAAGCCCATGCTGCCGATGGTGCCAAGCTCATAGTCGAGCTGGCCCTGAAGCTCTCCGGCCCGCTCGCCGTAGCGCTTTGTAAGCCCCTCCTGGCAGAGCCTTCGCAGGTAGCTGCCGCTGTCCGTTTCTCCGTCCGGCAGCTTGAATTCGGGCAGGTGATATGTGCCGAATTGAAATTCAAAATTGCACATATCGGCTATTTTCTGCGTATTATCCGCCGCCTCGGGGTAATTGGGGAAGAGAGAACGCATCTCGTCCTCGGATTTTATGTAAAATTCGTTCGTTTCAAAGCGCATGCGGTCGGTATCGTTCACGTTCCGCTGCGTCTGGATGCAGAGCAGAACGTCCTGCGCATACGCGTCATCCCTCGTAAGATAGTGCGCGTCGTTTGTAACGACGAGGGGTATGCCCGTCTCCCGGCTCAGGCGCAGGAGGCCGTTATTTACATCGCGCTGCTCCGGAAGGTTATGGTCCTGAAGCTCAAGGTAATAGCTGCCCTCTCCGAATATTTCGAGCATTTCGAGCGCGGAGCGCTTCGCCGCGCCGTAATCGCCGCGCGATATGAGCCGCGGCAGCTCGCCCGCAAGGCAGGCGGAGAGGGCAATGAGACCGTCCGAATGCTCCCTGAGGAGCTTTTTATCTATCCTCGGCTTGACGTAAAAGCCGTCTGTAAACGCGCGGCTCACCATATAGCAGAGATTATGATATCCCGTTTCATTTTTGCACAGCAGGACGAGGTGGCAGTTTTCGTTATCTATCCCGTGCTCCTTATCCGTCAAAGAGCGGGGCGCGACATATACCTCGCAGCCGATGATGGGCTTTATCCCCGCCTTTCGGGCGGCCTTGAAGAACTTGACCGCGCCGTACATGACGCCGTGATCCGTTATGGCGCAGGCCGTCTGGCCCAGCTCCTTTACGCGCTCCACGAGCTTTTCTATCTTGCATGCTCCGTCGAGCAGGCTGTATTCGCTGTGAACATGAAGATGAGTAAACGCCATAATGCCGCCTCCGAAGAAATATCATAATATGATATTTTACCACAGAAGCGCAAAAAGTGGAAGAGCTTTAAAGGGCGCGTTTCATGATATATTTTCGGTCTCGACGGAAAAGCGTATTTCCGCATGAAAGACCACACGCGTGACAAAGTGATGCAGTGCGCGGTGCAAAAACCGATGCTGGCAGCGGATTCCATGAAGGCAAACCGGCTTTTTGAGCAGATGAAACAGCAGCAGAATTATTT
>CAKTED010000336.1 GCA_934546725.1 uncultured Oscillospiraceae bacterium
CCTCTCAACCTTTTCCGTCATTCAGAGCCTGCGTAAGCAGGCGAAGAATCCCCCCGTTGGTTCCACCGTGGGAGCGACAACGGTGCCGAAAATATGCTGTCATTCTCGCGCTCTGCAACCCCCGTCTCGGCCGCGAACCCAGCGAAGCGGATCGCGGCCGAAAAGGAGGAGCAAGGGAACGGGCGAAGCTTTTGCCGCAAGGCGGAAGCGGAGTCGAGTGGACTTTGCGACGACGCAATCCCCCAAATGGTTCCACCATGGTAACGACGACAAACCTTTCTGCCCCTCCATTGGGGATTCCACGGCCTTCGGCCTCTGAATGACGGAGATTTTGAGTCTCCGCGTCCACGGGTCGTACCGCCCTGCCCCTCCACAGGGGATCCCCGCTGCGCGAGGATGACGGTGGTGGACGCGGGCCTCGCGCGTCCACCAGGCGTTACCCTTCCGCGTCCACGTCGCCCTCCGCCTCCCCGCAGCGTCACTTCCGCAGCGCGGACATGGCGCGGGCGGCAACGTCTCCGGCGGAATCCGGAACGGCGGCGGCCTCGTTATAGCGCGCGGCGCTGTAGGCCTCCGTAAACTCCCGCAGCTCGCCGCCAAGCTGTGCTCCAAGCTCGTTCGGCGTGCAGTAAACGGCGCGGGAATTTACGCGGCGGCTTTTGAGCAGCGCGCGGTAGGCAAAGCGCAGCTTTGCGCGCGCGTCTGGCATATCCTCCAGGCGCTCCGGGCGCACGGTCAGCCGCTTTATAAGCTCCGCGGCAGCTCTGCGCTTCTGCCGGAGAAATTTTTTCAGCTCCATCGTGCGCTCAACGCTGTCCTCATAATCCATGGTCTCGCGGGTTTTGAACAGGCGGCGGAAAAAACCCCTCAAGCTCCTCCGGTCGCGGCTGCTCCCGCCGCTGCCCGCCAGCAGAACAATAACGAGGAGGAGCGCCGCCAGCAGCATTATGCCGATGAAGATCGTAATAATTATCTCCGCCGCGCCGCTGCCCTCGATATCCGGCAGACCGCCCGGCTCGCTGCTCATATCAACGGTGGGCGTCGGGGTCGGCTCGGCTCTCTCCCCAGCCGAATCATCGCCGCCTCCGGCAAGCGTCAGCAGTATCCTCCACACGCCGCCGATCACGAGGCTCACGAAGCCGCCAAGTCCGCGCCGTATAAAGCCGATGCAGGATACCGGCAGCGCCACCAGCAGGAACAGCGTGAGCAGCGCGAGGTTTTTGCTCCTCAGCCCGGAGGGTATCTGCTCTCCCCCGCCCTTCACGGCATGCACCCCGCTGCGCAGGCTCGCGGCGTTAAAGCTGTAAAGGCTCAGCAGGAACGAGACGAGCGCGCACCAGGTCAGCGGCATTAGCGGCGCGCTTTCTCCGGATCTGAGATAAAAATACGCGCAGATGAAGAGATAGAGCAGAATGGAGGCCACGGCCAGCTTCGGCGGGAAGGGCGTTCCTCCGCGCAGACCCACGAGATACAGCAGCGCGCCGGGAATGAGACTGAGCACGATGTACGCCATGTCCATCAGCGCATGCGCCGGGAAAATGAAATATTCCGCAACGCCCGCCGCAAGGCAGGACGCCGCCAAAAGCGCGCCCTTCGGCAGGCGCACTCTGCGCGCAGCAAGCCCGGCAAGGAAGCAGAGCAGCAGCGGGACGCAGCGCAGACTGCGGCTGTACCATTCCCAGCCCATCGCGGGCAGCTGCTCCATCAGCACGAGCGCGGCGAAGGCCAGGAAAGCGCCGAGCAGCAGGTTGATGATATACAGCGCGAGCCTTTCAGCCTTCATTGCGGAAAACCTCCTTTATTTTTATCCACGAAACGGAATTATTCTGCTTTCTGAGCCGGGCGGCTCGCTCCTCGAGCGAATCGCTCCAGTAGGCGGAAACAACGGCAATGTCCAGCTCTGATGCGCCGGAGGCAATAAGCC
>CAKTED010000337.1 GCA_934546725.1 uncultured Oscillospiraceae bacterium
GCCTGCCACAAACGTTATCGAAAGCGGAATGATAAACGCCGAAAAAATGGCGAAGCTCACTCCCGAGATGCAGCAGTGGGTAAAGGATCAGTACGCCGTCTTTAATGGCGACGCGGAAACGACCGCGAAGGAGATAAGAGAAGCGGGCGGCGAGGCCACGGCCTGCTTTGCGGATATCACGAATTATGACGATGCAAAGAGACTTATGGACTTTGCCGCCGAGACCTACGGCACTATAGATATTCTCGTTAACGTTGCGGCGGCCTTCGGCTGCTCGCCCATTGAGAAAATGCCGGAAGAGATGTGGGACAGCATCATAGGCGTCAAGCCCACGGGATATTTCCATACCATCCGTCATGCCGTACCCTATATGATAAAGAACAGGTGGGGCCGCATTATAAACTGCTCCTCGCCATCCTTCATGGGCGGAGATATCCGCCAGGCTGCATACTGCACGGCAAACGCCGGGGCGGTAGGTCTTGCATGGGCTCTCGCATCCGAGCTTGCGCAGTATAACATCACCTGCAATGCATTTGCACCCTGCGCAAAGACCCGCGCCTCTGTTGATATGGAGGTTTTTGACAAGTGCTGCGGCGAGGGGGAGACGACCACCATTTCCGGTCAGCCCCTCTTCAGATTTGACGATAATCCGCCTGCGGAAAACCTTGCTCCCTTCATCGCTTACCTTGCTTCCGACGAGGCAAAGGACGTAACGGGCTCCGTGTTCCTGCTCAACGGTAATTTCTATGGCCTGTATACCAATCCTCAGATTACCACTCATATGTTCAAGGCCGAGGGCAAGTGGACGGTGGACGAGATAGCGAAGACCGCGCCCGAGACCCTTTTCAGGGACTATCATAACATTAACTGGAAGCCCGAAAAGTAAAAAGCTGATACAAATATGGAAAATACCTGAAATTCGGCGTTCGGCCCGCAGCATCCGGTCGAGCGCCGAATTTTTTTGCCGCATTTTATATAAAAAAACTTGACGGGGTATTTATTTTAAATTATTATGTATAAGTATTTTGGGGTTTAAGGACCATATTGCCCGCGTTGGAATACGATATATGGTTTTTAAGGATATGAAAGGAATGTTCCAGCAGATGGAGAAAGTTAAGGTAGTCAAGTTCGGAGGCAGCTCTCTTGCGGATGCCGAGCACTTCAGAATGGTCGAGCAGATAGTTATGGCGGAGCCGGAGCGCAGATATGTTGTTCCGTCCGCGCCGGGAAAGCGATTCCCCGGCGATACAAAGGTAACGGATATGCTCTATGAATGCTATAACATGGCATCACAGGGGGAGAATATAGACGAAGCCTTTGCCAGAATAATCGAAAGATATGAGCTCGTCATAAACGGACTTGGCATCGATCTTGATCTGTCGGATGAATTTGCCACGATAAAGGCCTCCTTCGCGCTGCACGCGGGCAGGGACTATGCCGCGAGCAGAGGCGAGTACCTTAACGGAATTATTCTTGCAAAGCTGCTGGGCTTTGATTTTATAGACGCCGCCGGTGTGGTCTGCTTTGCGGATGACGGCAGCTTTGACGATGAGACCACGGACAAGATCCTCCATGCCGAGCTCAAGAAGCATTATCGCGCCGTTATCCCGGGATTTTACGGCTCCATGCCAAACGGCACCATAAAGACCTTTTCCCGCGGAGGAAGCGATATAACGGGCTCTATTGTGGCCCGCGCCGCCCGCGCCGCGCTGTATGAGAACTGGACGGACGTTTCAGGCTTCCTCATGGCAGACCCCCGCATTATAGATAACCCGAAGGGGATAGACAATATTACATACCATGAGCTCCGTGAGCTGTCGTATATGGGCGCTACCGTGCTGCATGAGGATTCGATTTTCCCGGTGCGCGCGGCGAAGATCCCGATAAATATCCGCAATACAAACGAGCCCTCGGCCAA
>CAKTED010000338.1 GCA_934546725.1 uncultured Oscillospiraceae bacterium
GGTAAACGGCCCCCTTATGGTCGTAAAGAACGTTGAGGGCGTTACCTATGACGAGCTTGCGGAGATCGAGCTTCCCAGCGGCGAGAAGAGACGCTGCAAGGTGCTGGAGGTAAACGGAGACAGAGCCGTTGTCCAGCTCTTTGAAAGCTCCACAGGCATCAACCTTGCCGAGAGCAAGGTGCGCTTTCTCGGTCACGGACTTCAGCTCGGCGTTTCCGAGGATATGCTTGGCCGCGTTTTTGACGGCATGGGCAATCCCATCGATGGCGGCCCCGATATCCTGCCGGACGAGTACCTTGATATAAACGGCCTGCCCATGAACCCGGCGGCGCGAAACTACCCCTCCGAGTTTATTCAGACGGGTATTTCCGCCATCGACGGACTTAATACGCTCGTAAGAGGGCAGAAGCTGCCCATATTCTCCGGCTCCGGCCTGCCGCACGCGAGCCTTGCCGCGCAGATAGCGCGTCAGGCGCGAGTTCTCGGTACGGATTCTCCGTTCGCCGTCGTTTTCGCGGCGGTCGGCATCACGTTTGAGGAGTCCGAGTACTTCGTGCAGGAGTTCAAGCGTACGGGCGCCATTGACAGAACTGTGCTTTTCACGAACCTTGCGAACGACCCCGCCGTCGAGCGTATCGCAACGCCGCGTATGGCGCTCACGGCTGCCGAGTACCTTGCGTTTGAAAAGGGCATGCACGTCCTCGTTATCATAACCGATATCACGAACTACGCCGAGGCACTGCGCGAAATTTCCGCCGCGCGCAAGGAGGTTCCCGGCAGACGTGGCTATCCCGGCTATCTTTACACCGACTTTGCAACGATGTATGAGCGCGCCGGCCGCCGCGTAGGCAAGGAGGGCTCCATCACGATGATCCCCATCCTCACCATGCCCGAGGACGATATCACCCACCCCATCCCGGACCTTACGGGCTACATCACCGAGGGTCAGATCATCCTCTCCCGCGACCTGTACCGCAAGAACATCATGCCGCCCATCGACGTTTCGTCCTCCCTGTCCCGTCTGAAGGACAAGGGTATCGGCGAGGGCAAGACCCGCGAGGATCATGCCGGAACGATGAACCAGCTCTTTGCGGCGTATTCCGCCGGTAAGGACGCCCGCGAGCTGATGACGATACTCGGCGAGGCCGCGCTGTCCGACACCGATAAGCTCTACGCAAAGTTTGCCGAGGAGTTTGAAAAGATATATATCGGTCAGGGACAGACGACGAACCGCAGCATAGAGGAAACGCTTGATATCGGCTGGAAGCTGCTCTCGATCCTCCCGAAATCCGAGCTCAAGCGTATCAAGACGGAGTATATTGAAAAATATCTGCCGAAAAACGCAGACGCGGAGGCTTAAGGAGGCGGAAAAATGGCTGCCATAAACGTTAAGCCGACAAGAATGGAGCTTAACCGCACGAAGGCGCGGCTCAAGACCGCCACGCGCGGCCATAAGCTCCTCAAGGATAAGCGCGACGAGCTCATGCGCCAGTTCCTGCTCATAATAAAGCAGAACAAGGAGCTGCGGCAGAAGGTGGAGAAGGGCCTGAGCGAGGCGATGGCCGCAATGTCGGTCGCGTCCGCCGTCATGTCTCCGGACATGATGGAGCAGGCGCTGATGTATCCGAAGCAGAGCGTCGAGGTCGGATTGGAGCTGAAAAACGTCATGAGCGTTGAGGTACCCGAGTACAGCTTCAAAACGAAGAGCGACGATCCGAACGAGATATACCCCTATGGCTACGCAATGACCTCCGGCGAGCTGGATGACGCCATAGGCCTCTTTTCACAGACCTTCAGGGATATGCTCAAGCTGGCAAGGGTGGAGAAGACCATGCAGCTGCTCGCGCAGGAGATAGAGAAGACCCGCCGCCGCGTAAACGCGCTTGAATACGTCATGATCCCCGAGATGCA
>CAKTED010000339.1 GCA_934546725.1 uncultured Oscillospiraceae bacterium
GCCATAATGTACTCCGCGCTCATGAGCAGCTCCTGAAGTGTATTTGCAAGACCGCGCTTGAGCAGGACGGGCTTTCTCATTCTCCCAAGCTCCTTGAGAAGCTCAAAATTCTGCATGTTTCTTGCTCCGACCTGAATAAGGTCAACGTTATCAAAAAGCTCAAGCTGGTGTATGTCCATAACTTCCGTCACAATGGGCAGGCCAGTCTGCTCCTTCGCGTGCTCAAGAAGCTTTATGCCCTCGCCCTGGAGCCCCTGGAAGGAGTACGGCGAGGTACGCGGCTTGAACGCGCCGCCGCGAAGGATCCCTGCGCCGGATTTTTTAACGCATTCGGCTACAAGGCTTATCTGCTTGGGAGTTTCAACCGAGCAGGGACCCGCGATCAGCTGGAAATTGCCCCCGCCGATCTTTACGCCCGAAACGTCTATCACGCTGTCCTCCGGATGGAACTTTCTGTTCGCGCTCTTATACGGCTCGCTCACACGCATGACGTTTTCGATTATATCAAGGCCCATGAGAAGGTCCGTATCTATCTTCGTGGTATCGCCGATGAGGCCAAGGATCGTATGGCTCTCGCCCTTTGAAAGATGAACGCTGAGACCCCGGTTTTCAAACCACTGGCAGAGACTGTCTATCTGCTTATCGGATGCTCCGGGCTTAAGAATTGCTACCATAATAAATCACTCCTTATGAAATGGATAAAAAAAACAGGCCGCGCAGCGTTTTTCTGCACGGCCTGAAAATTTATCAGGAAAATCGGGAAATTCTTTTACGCAGCAGAAAACGCTTTTACTTTTTGCATGGTAAAGTAAAAGTAAAAATAATATTCAGCTGCAAAAATCTTTGTGGACATCGTCTTTGTCTCCCGAGTACTTTAATTGACTGAATTTTATCACTTAGTTTTCCGTATGTCAACCGTCATTTCGAGAATTTATGCACAAATCATTATTTTTCATTCCGCCCTGATTAGGCATTCCGCCGGTATGGCGCATATCAGGCGCTTCGGTTTTTCCATAAAGCGGCATTTGACCTGCCATGTTCGGTCGTTACTGCCGCAAAAATCCGCCTGCATGCCATTTTGTGTATGAATCCATTCCATTTTTGTTTGTTTAAATTGTAGCAAAGGCTTGTAATTTCTTTTTATATGTTGTAGAATTAGTTCATATTGAAAACGAAGAGGTGTACCTATGCTCAGCAACAAAGAAAACTACATGCGCGCTCTTAATCGCCAGTGCCCCGAGTCTGTCCCGATCGGAATGACCACCATGATCCGTCCTTCCGTGCTCAACGCCAGAAGAAATCCCGACGGTTCCGGTTTTGACTGCTTCGGTATTGAATATGTTATTTCTGAAGAGTCCGGCTTTGCCGGCGGCTTCATCCCCAAGCCCGGCAAATTCATGGTTGAGGATATCACAAAATGGCGCGATATCTGCACCGTTCCCGACCTCAGCGACGTTGACTGGGAAGCAATGTCCAAAAAGGATCTTGAGAAGATCGACCGTGACAAGGCTCCCGTTATGTCCGACGCCGTTACCGGCTTCTTCCAGGCTCTTATCAACTACATGGGCTTCACCGAGGGCCTGTGCGCCTGCTTTGAGGAGCCCGAAGAGGTCCAGGCAATGATGGAGTGGATCACCGACTTCAATGTAGAGGTCGCAAAGAACATCGTCAAGTACTATAAGCCAGACGGCCTCTGGATGCCTGACGACGTTGCCACCGCGCGCAGCCCCTTCATTTCCAAGGACATGTTCGAGGAGCTCTTCAAGCCCTCCTGGAAGCGCTACACCGAGGTATTTCTTGACGCCGGTATCCCCTGCCAGCTGCACTGCTGCGGTCAGTCCATGATCCTTATCGACGACTTCGTGGACTGCGGCTTCTCCGCATGGGATCCCGC
>CAKTED010000340.1 GCA_934546725.1 uncultured Oscillospiraceae bacterium
GTATCCGGATATTCGCTGCCGGTCCCGCAGGCCGTGAAGCTCAACAGCATTGAGACGATAAACAGACGCTGCCGGATAGATCTGAGCGAAAACCTGTTTTCAAACGGAGCCGGAGCGGTGGCTCAGAGGGCGGCGTATGCCATAGCCTACGCCGTTATCGATACGAAAAACGTTGATTTCGTAACGATAAGCGTGAACGGCAGGCTTTTCCTTGAAAACATCGTAAAAGACGGCAGAAACATAGTTGAATAAGCAAAAAGCATAAAGGCGCGGCATATCTGCCGCGCTTTTGCGGCTGACAGGAGAGTTGAAAAAATGAGTTATAATATTGAAACCAACTGCATTCAGGCGGGTTACAGTCCAAAATCCGGAGAACCGAGGGTCATCCCGATAATTCAGAGCACCACCTATCGCTATGAGACCGGAGAGGAGATGGGAAAGCTCTTTGACCTTGAGGCGGACGGTTATTTTTATTCAAGACTGCAAAATCCGACCTGCGACGCCGTCGCGGCAAAAATAGCCGCGCTTGAGGGCGGCAGCTGCGCCATGCTCACTGGCTCCGGCCAGGCGGCCACGTTTTTTGCCACGTTCAATATCTGTGGCTGCGGCGACCACATCGTAAGCTCGTCTCAGATATACGGCGGGAGCTATAACCTTTTTGCCGTAACGATGAAGAGAATGGGAGTGGAGGTCACCTTCGTTTCGCCGGATTGCAGCGACGAGGAGCTTGATGCCGCGTTCAGGGACAATACGAAGATGGTCTTTGGCGAGACCATTTCCAATCCCTCGCTCTGCGTACTGGATATCGAGCGCTTTGCCGCCGCGGCGCACAGGCACGGAGTGCCGCTTGTGGTGGATAATACCTTTGCCACGCCGATAAACTGCCGCCCGATAGAGTGGGGCGCGGATATAGTGACGCATTCCACGACGAAGTATATGGACGGCCACGCGGCCACGCTCGGCGGCGTGATAGTTGACGGCGGAAAATTTGACTGGGACGCTCACGCGGATAAGTTCCCCGGCCTTACAACGCCGGACGAGAGCTATCACGGCGTTATCTATACGAAGAAGTTCGGAAAGGAAAAGGCGTTCATTCAGAAGGCGACGGCGCAGGTGATGCGCGACCTCGGCGCGGTGCAGGCACCGATAAACGCCTATATGCTCAATCTCGGCCTTGAGAGCCTCCATGTTCGCGTGCCGCGCCACTGCGAGAATGCGCAGAGGGTCGCGGAGTTCCTTGAGGCGAACGAAAATGTGAGCTGGGTAAATTACTGCGGACTGAAGAGCAATAAATATTATGCTCTCGCGCAGAAGTATCTGCCTCACGGCTCCTGCGGCGTTATTTCCTTTGGCGTAAAGGGAGGCAAGGAGGGCGCGAGCCGCTTCATGAGCCGCCTGAAGCTGGCCGCCATAGTAACGCACGTTGCCGACGCGCGCACCTGCGTGCTCCATCCGGCGACTACGACCCACCGCCAGATGAATGACGAGGAGCTTATTGCCGCGGGCGTAACGCCGGACCTTATCAGACTCAGCGTGGGCATTGAGAACGCGGAGGATATCATTGCGGATATCAGCCAGGCACTCGAGGGCTGAAAATGACGGATTATTTTTCTCCGAAGCTTGAAGCGGGGGAGCTTATGGCGCTCAGCAGCCTTGCCCTTGCCCATGTGGGGGACGGCGTATTTGAGCTTATGGTGAGAACGTGGCTTGCGGAGGGCGGCAGGGCCACGGCGGCGGACCTGCACCGGGAGACCATCAGGCGCGTGAACGCGGCCGCGCAGAGCCGCTTTGCCAGGCTTATCCTGCCGCTGCTGACGGAGGAGGAGCAGGCGGTTTACCGGCGCGGGAGAAATACGCGCGTAAACTCCGTTCCGAAGCATATGTCGGTTTCC
>CAKTED010000341.1 GCA_934546725.1 uncultured Oscillospiraceae bacterium
GGCGTGAACTGCATGGGCTCGCTCATGCTTATGGATAATATCGTCGACCTTCTGCCAAACCCCGTTGAGGGCAACTATCATAAGGCAACGAAGCAGGACGGCGAGACGGAGGAATTTGTCGTTTCTCCCGGCGGCGTTCCCACGGCCTATGTATTTAAGACCACGGCTGACCAGTACGGCAAATATTCTTATGTAAAGGTTCTTTCCGGCAGCATTACGCCGGATATGTCCATGGTGAACGCAAGAACGGGCGCCACGGAGAAGCTTGGCCGCCTCTATATCATGCGCGGCAAGAAAAATACAGAGGTCAAAGAGCTCAGCTGCGGCGATATCGGCGCCATCGCAAAGATGGATAAGGTCAAGACCGGAGATACGCTCTGCGACGCCCGCAAGGTAGTTGCGCTCAAGAATATTCCGTTTGCCGAGCCGTGCTACTCAGTTGCCATAGCGCCCAAAACGCGCGGACAGGAGGATAAGATCGCTCAGGGACTCAGCCGCCTCAACGAGGAGGACCCCTCCTTTACGGTATACAATAACGCCGAAACGCATCAGATGGTGCTCTCCGGCGCGGGCGATATGCAGATAGACGTGCTTGTCAGCAAGCTTAAGAGCCGCTTCAATGTTGAGGCCGTGCTCAGTCCCATGCGCGTGCCCTACCGCGAGAAGATCCGCAAGACCGTTCAGAAGCAGGGCCGCCATAAGAAGCAGACCGGCGGCAGCGGCCAGTTCGGCGACGTTTGGATTCGCTTTGAGCCCAATGCCGAGCAGGAGGAGATGGTGTTTGCCGAGGAGGTTTTCGGCGGCTCCGTTCCGAAAAACTTCTTCCCCGCGGTCGAAAAGGGTCTGCGCGAGGCCTGCGTACATGGTCCGCTCGCGGGCTACCCCGTTGTGAATCTGAAGGCCGTGCTTTATGACGGCTCGTACCACCCGGTCGACTCCTCCGAAATAGCATTCAAGACAGCTGCTCAGCTGGCCTACAAGGCTGCTCTGCCGGAGGCAAATCCCGTTATCCTCGAGCCCGTCGGCGAGCTGAAGGTAACGGTACCGGACAGCTATATGGGCGACGTTATCGGCGACCTTAACAAGCGCCGCGGCCGAGTTATGGGCATGACCCCCACGGATACCGGCGAGCAGGTCATAGAGGCTGAGGTCCCCATGGCAGAGATGAGCACATATGCTATCGATCTGCGCTCGATGACTCAGGGCAGAGGCTCCTTCACCTTCAACTTTGTCCGCTATGAGGACGCTCCCGCTCAGACTCAGCAGAAGATAGTTGAGGAGGCAAAGGCCGCCCAAACCGATGCCGACTGAAATCGGATGATTTGACAAAAATGCAGTGCAGCCGCAGACGGATAAACGTCTGCGGCTGCTTTCTGCCGAAATACGGCTGAATAAAAGGCAGCGGCGCGAATATCAAAATCGCGCCGCTGCCTGTTTTTATTGTGAAAAACTGAGAGAATTACATCTCGTTGTCGGTCCTGCTGATAAGGTCGTTCTGCAGATCCTGATGCAGCTCAACGAAGTATGCGGAGAAGCCTGCCACGCGGACGACGAGGTCCTTGTACTCCTCAGGCTTGCTCTGAGCCTCTCTGAGGGTCTCGGAAGAAACAACGTTGTACTGGACCTGCATGCCGCCTTCCTCGAAGAAGCTCTCAACGAACTCGTGCAGCTTCATGGTTCCTGCCTCGCCTGCGACGCTGTTGGGATGGAACTTCATCGTGAACTGGAAGCCGTTGGAATACTTGTAGGGATGCAGAGCGAGAATGGACTTTGCAACAGCCGTGGGGCCGCACTTGTCCGCGCCCTGAGAGGGGGAACCGCCGTCGGAAACGGGATCATGAGCCTTTCTGCCGTTGGGCGTTGCGCCGGTCCAGTAGCCGTGCAT
>CAKTED010000342.1 GCA_934546725.1 uncultured Oscillospiraceae bacterium
GGGGAAATTCGGTCTGTTGCCTGGCTGGGTGGCTGGCTGTGGATGCCCTGGATCCGGGATTTCGGTCCGGAGGAAGGTTATCGTGGAATACTGGATGTATCACGAGTGTGGTATTTAGATGATAACAGGCGTTTGTGCGCAAAAGTGGCTGATACAGTGAAATCTGAGATGAAGGTCTTCAGCAGGACATTGGAAAAACATTGGTCCGGTGAAAACATACCACCGCAAAGTCAGCCGGTTATGGTAGAGCTGAAGGGAAATCTGCCGGGAGACGGAGAGTTATTAAGTATTGACCTATATGATGCAGACAGACATACCGTGACAATATGTTTTGATTCTTCAAATAAAGAAATGACCGTGAATTATAACCGGGCAGACAGAGCTTCCAGATATGGTATACGAACGGTTTCCTGTGAAATGATGGAAAAAGAAACAGATATTGATATCCTCATAGACGGAAATACATTTACATTATTGTGGGAGCATGGTTTGTATCGCTATACAGGAAAATTATACCCACAAGGAAATATAGGCGTAGATATAAAATATAGGACAAAACGGCATTATGATATTACCTCTCTGGGAGAGATATTGATTGATTTTACCGGAAAAAAAGAGAGTGAAAGACAAACATTGTCTTATACACAAAATCCGGGAGGTGCACCTGCTAATGTTGTGGTTGCGGCACAACGGCTGGGTGCCCAAACAGCATTTATCGGAAAAATAGGAGAAGATTTCCTGGGGGATTTCTTAAAGGAAACCTTGGATAAATGCGGTGTTTCAACCGAAGGATTAATAAGTGATGCAGACTATTTTACAACACTTGCTTTTGTTAAACTGGCAGATAACGGAGAACGAAATTTTGCGTTTGCCAGAAAACCCGGAGCAGATATCGGTCTGAAGGCTGAGGAAGTACGGAAAGATATCATCTGCCAAAGCCGTATTCTTCATGTAGGCTCTTTGTCGTTAACTGATGAAATATCCAGAAATGCAGAGTTTATTGCATTAAAAGCTGCGAAAAATAATGGAACGATTATTTCTTATGATCCGAATTACAGAGCCAGTTTATGGGATTCACAGGAAGAAGCCTGTAAATGGATGAGAAGTATTTTAGAATATGCAGATATCGTTAAAGTATCAGAAGAAGAGATTGAGCTATTAACAGGTTATACGGATGTTCGGAAAGCAGCAGAGAGCATAACAGAGTATGGTGCAAAAATAGTACTCATTACTTTAGGCGAAAAAGGATCGTTTGTATATCAGCAGGATCAGCAGGAAGCATATGTTCCAGGCTATTCCAGCAAAGTTGTGGATACCACCGGTGCCGGAGATTCTTTTATGGGAGGCTTTTTATATAAGATTTGTGAATCCGGTAAGCGTATAGAAGAATATTCTTTACAGGAAATGATAGAATGTGTCCGCTTTGGAAATGCGGTGGCTTCCCTATGTGTTGAGAGAGAAGGAGCAATACCTGCGATGCCTGTAATGGAAGAAGTAATTAAGAGGATCAATAGCTAACATAATCCGATCGATGGACAGTAAGAAGGAGCAACTCTGAAGTATCTGGAGCTGCTCCTTTTTGATATAATTTATTGTCCGGAATATGCTTGCTTTTCACATAAATCATTGTCATAATAGGTGTGTTATAAAGAGATTGGAGAAATATAGAAATGTTATTAGATGTTTTAGGATTATTGTCAGCCTGTTCGTATGCTTTGGACTGTGTGGAGGCAGAACTGGTACATGTGTCTGACAAACATGCGAAGCGTGTGGCATACATGAGTGTCTGCATGGCAGAGCAGCTGGGGATCAGCGGTGAGAGCCTGCAGGATCTGGCAGCATGTGCCCTGCTTCATGATAATGCACTGACACAGTATATT
>CAKTED010000343.1 GCA_934546725.1 uncultured Oscillospiraceae bacterium
GGGCCGCACGGAGTATGGAAAAATATGCATTGAGGAAAACGCGCATTTCCGGATGAAAGCGAGAGTCCGGGAAAATTCGTCCTCGTCCTCGCCGGGAAAGCCGGTTATGAGGTCTGCGGTAAGGCCGCAGCCGGGGAAAAATTCCCGCAGCAGGCTGACGGATTCAAAAAATCGCGCGGTGTCGTATTTCCTGTTCATGCGTTTGAGCGTGGCATCGCAGCCGCTCTGGAGCGAAAGATGAAAGTGAGGACAGATGTTGCCATGGCGGGAAAGAGTCTCGCAGAATTCGCGCGTTACGACCCCTGGCTCAAGCGAGCCAAGGCGCAGTCTCGTATCCGGAACGGCCGAGGCGATGGCATCGACGAGCGATGAAAGGTCGGAGCCGTCCCTGAGGTCGCGGCCGTATGACGCTATCTCTATGCCGGTTATGACGATCTCCATTATCCCGCTCTCCGCCACCCTGCGGGCCTCGCGGACGGCTTCATAGGTCGGGAGACTGCGTATGGGGCCGCGCGCATAGGGAATAATACAATAGGAGCAGAAGTTTACGCAGCCGTCCTGGACCTTGAGCATGGCGCGTGTGCGGCCAAGGAGCCGTCCGGCGGGCAGCGGCTCAAAAACGCGGCGCTTCATCGCGTCGTCCGTAACGGTGAGTCGACCGCGCCCGGAATATGCGCGCTCAATGGCTTCCACGAAGCCGCGCCTGTCTCCGCTGCCGGATACTATATGCGCGCCGAGCTCCCTTGCCTCCTCGGGACTCACCTGCGACCAGCAGCCGCAGACGGCGATGATGGCGGAGGGATTTTCGCTCATGGCGCGGCGCGCGGCCTGCCGAGACTTCCTGCCGCTTTCGGCGGTCACGGCGCAGGTGTTTATTATGCATACGTCGGCGGCCGATTCCTCGGATACGATGCTGTGTCCGCGCTCGGAAAGAAGCGTTTCGAGCGCCTGACTTTCAAACTGGTTGACCTTGCAGCCAAGGGTTACGATGGAAACTTTCATTTCTGCAGCTCCTGAAGCATAAAGTATTTGACAAGCTATTGCCCTGATTTTATAATAATATATTACTTATGGGAAATATTCAAGGGACGGTTTTGTTAAATTTGATATATGGAGGAATTTATATGGTAAGCTTTAAAATAAAACTCGTAACGATAGAGGACGTAAGAAATTTTGTCACGGCCGCGAATATGCAGCTTTGCGACGCGGATGTCGTTTCCGACAGATACCGCGTGAACGCGAAATCGCTTCTCGGGATATTCGGACTTGACCTTTCAAACCCGGTGGAGGTTCAGGTTTACGGAACGGAGCACGATGCCGAGCAGTTTAAGGAAGCGGTAAAATCGATCGTTGTGGAGGAATGAATACGATATATTTCGATAATTCGGCGACCACAAAAGTGTCGCAGGCCGCAGCAGCAGCCGCGATGAGGGCCATGACGGATAGCTTTGGCAATCCGTCGTCGGGCCATTCCTGCGGCAGAGAGGCGGGAAGACTCCTCGCGGACAGCCGTAGCCGGATCGCCAAAGCTCTCGGCGCTTCCTCTGACGAGGTGTTTTTCACGTCGGGCGGGACGGAGGCCGATAACTGGGCGATTATCTGCGGAGCGCGGCATAACGCAAGGGCCGGAAAGCACGTCATTACGACGGCCGTGGAGCACGACGCCGTTTTGAAGACCACGGAAAGGCTTAAGTCCGAAGGCTTTGAGGTGGAGTACATAAAGCCGGACGGCGAAGGCAATATAACGGCGGAGCGGGTGCTTTCGGCGATAAGGCCGGATACGACGCTTGTCTCGGTAATGATGGTGAATAATGAGACGGGCTGCGTTTTCCCGATATCGGAGATAGCCGCCAGGATGAAGCGCATGGGGAGCAGAGC
>CAKTED010000344.1 GCA_934546725.1 uncultured Oscillospiraceae bacterium
TGAATCCTCCTGCGACGAAACGGCCGTTGCCATAACGCGCGACGGGCGGGAGGTCCTTGCGGACGAGATTTTTTCCCAGATCGATATTCATACGATATACGGCGGCGTTGTTCCTGAGCTTGCCTCCCGCTGCCACATAGAGGTAATATCCCGCCTGGCGGACAGCGCCATTGAAAAGGCCGGGATAAAGCGTTCGGATATAGACGCCGTGGCCGTGACCTGCGCCCCCGGCCTTATCGGCGCAGTCCTCGTAGGTGTAAATTTCGCAAAATCCGCCGCGCTCGCCCTCGGCGTGCCGCTCATCCCGGTTCATCACATCCGCGGCCACATCGCTGCAAATTACATAGCGCACCCCGAGCTTGAGCCGCCGTTTGTAAGCCTCGTCATCTCCGGCGGAAACACGCTCATAGCGCACGTTGAGGACTACACAGGACTGCGCATAATCGGCGCGACGCGCGACGATGCCGCCGGCGAATGCTTTGACAAAACCGCAAGAGTGCTCGGCCTTGGATATCCGGGCGGTGCGAAAATAGACGCGCTGGCAAAGGACGGCGATGCGCACAAATACCCCCTGCCCATATCAAAAATCGACGGCCATCCATATGACATGTCATTCTCCGGTCTCAAAACCGCGCTCATAAACCTCGTCCACAACGCTGAGCAGAAGGGTGAGGAGCTTGACAGGCCCTCGCTTGCCGCCTCTCTCTGCCGCGCGATCAGCGATTCGCTCGTTCCCCGCGCCGTCGCGGCCGCAAAGGAGCTTGGCTGCACAAAGCTCGCCGCCGCCGGAGGCGTTGCGGCAAACTCCGTCATCCGCCGCGACCTTGAGGCGGCCGCAGCGGCCGAGGGACTGGAGCTCTATCTTGCGCCGCTCAGCCTCTGCGGAGATAACGGCGCAATGATCGGCTGTCAGGGCTACTATGAATACCTCGCCGGGAAAAGGGCCGGAAGCGACCTCAACGCCTGGGCGACAATGCCGGTAGACGACATCCGGGGCTTTTGACAGGCAGGCCAGATTCCAAAGCATTATGTAAACTTCGCGCTCAGGGCACTTTTTCATTTTTTATCCACCATCCCGGCGCTGATTTCTGATATTTTTGCACTGTACTCAGTACGCATCCGCTGTGGAAAACTCTGTGGAAAATGTGCAAAACTATTTGTATAACGCTTTTATTCATGTCTTATGTAAACCGATTTCCCTAGACGCGAAAATATCCTTTTTTATTCCTTTTCGTTATTTTACGCGCTCTTTCGACAGGCAGTCGAAGGGGCGCTTTTTATCGAAAGCGCCCGGCTTTTGTGCTTTATTTTAACATTTAAGCGTTTTAAAGGAAATTTGAGCGTTTTACTATACTATTTGTAATCTGCCGTCAGACACAAATGAATCATTGCCATTTTCGCAGAAATATGGTACGATGTCAGAATAACAGGCTATACTAAGGGGAGCTGACATTATGGACACAAAGAATCCGATCCGCGGCTGCGTTTTCGGCGGCTTTAACCGCAAGGACGTTGCCGGATACATCGAAGAGCTCGTCAGAAAATCCAATGAATACAAGGCGGAATGCGATACGCTGCGCGAGCGCTGCTCCTCTCTTGAGGCCGAACAGAGCGGCTATGAGCAGCTCAGACCGGATTATGACGCGCTTGCGGCGGAGCTGGAGGCCCTGCGCAGTGCGCAGGCGGAGCTTTCTGCCGAAAATCAGCGTCTTTCGGAGGAAAACGCCGCGCTCAGAGCGGAGCTTTCCGATGCGCAGGAAAACGCCGAGGTCTACCACGCCGCAAAGGAGCGCCTTGCCGCGCTCGAGGTCGAGGCCAGCAAGCGCTCCATCATTCTTGAGCGCGAGGCCAGGCGCGGCGCGGAGGAGACGGCAAAGC
>CAKTED010000345.1 GCA_934546725.1 uncultured Oscillospiraceae bacterium
ATGAAGCGGTGCGCCAGAGAAGCGCGGCGGACATATAAGCTCAATCAGGGGCGGAGGATCAGAAAAGAGCCTCCGCCCGTTTTTCAATGAGACTGCTTTCATAAAAAAGGCAATCGGGAGGGAATAAGCATGCCTTACGATGAGAAAAAAACGGATATGGATACAAGCGGAGACTATGATTATTCCCTTGAATCGATACTGGCGGAGTATAAGGGCAGCGCATTCATAAAGGGTCAGAGCCGTATGGCGAAGGACGAGCTTGAGCGCGAGGCCGCAAGGATCATTGAGGAATACACGGGAATAAAGCAGAACGCGCCCGAAAGCGCCGCCGCCGCGGAGGAAAAGCCTGCGGAGCGGGCGGAAAGCGAAAATCTCGCTGCGGCGGAGACGGCGGACGGCGCGGAAGCGGAAAAGCCGCGCGCACAGAGCGAAAAAAAGCCGCACCGGGGCGACGTTGTGAAAAAAAGCAGGCCCTCGGCTGAGCCTGCCGTGGGCGGCGAAAAAACGGCCAAGCGCGGAATTGGCCGGGGACTTCGTGAGGTCGAAGAAAAGCTCCAGCGTGTTTCCGAGGTCGAGGAGCGGCAGGCGAAAAGGTTTTCTTACCGCGAACTCAGCGATGACGAGCAGGAGTTTTTCGGCGTGGGGAAATATTCCCACGCGGCGCCGGAGGAAAAGGGCGGGGAAGTCGAGCGTGCA
This sequence comes from uncultured Oscillospiraceae bacterium, assembly GCA_934546725.1. Classification (GTDB taxonomy): domain Bacteria; phylum Bacillota; class Clostridia; order Oscillospirales; family Oscillospiraceae; genus RGIG6375. The sequence continues at coordinate 697 of CAKTED010000345.1, forward strand.
ATGGCAAGGGAGCTGCGCAGGCGCGAACGGAAAAAGCGCGCGAAACCGGCTCCGAGGGCCGAAAAAGCGTCCACTGCGCCGCATGAGGAGCAGGCGGCAGAGAAGGAGCACCGCGAGCTGCCTCCGGCAGACGCCGTTCGCGTCTACGGCTCAGGGCTTGAATCCATAAGGCTTCGCATGCTGCCCATGTTCGCCATATGCATTGTAATGGCATATGTCACATATGCCGGAGAAGCGGGCTTCATTCTGCCCGGCTTTCTCCGGTCGCTTATGGGGAGAAACGTTTTTCTCGCCGCCGGGCTGCTTGTTTCGGCCATGCTCGGGGCGGAGGTTTTCGTAAGAGGCATCGCGGACCCTTTTTCCGGACGCTTTGGAGCGGAAACGCTCGTTTCGGCCTCCTGCATTTTTGCCCTGCTTGACGCCGTGCTGCCGATATTCGTGAAAAGCATGGATTATGGCGCGCCGTTTTGCGCGGTGGCGGACTGTTCGCTGCTCTTTTCAATGTGGGGCGTTCTGAAGGGCAGAAAGGCGTATAACCTCAGCTTCAAGATCGCCGCAAACACAAGCGTGCCGACGGTAGTCAGCTCGGAGTGGGAAAAGGTGGACGAGGGCGCGGTAATAACCAAAGGTATCGGTTCGAGCCGCGGCTTTGTTGATAAAAGCGTGGAGCGCGACGTATCGGAGGCGGCGTATTCCCGCGCTGCGCCGATACTGATCCTTTTAAGCATTGTCCTGGCGGCGCTGTGCGCATTCCGCGCGGGAGAAAAAACTGCGTTTGTTCATTGTCTCTCCGGCTTTGGCGCGGTTGCGGCGTCGTTTAACGCGCTGATGATATTTAACCAGCCGTTTTTTATCGCGGCAAAAAATCTTTTTGACCACGGAGCGGCGATCGCGGGCTGGAGCGGCGCGTGCGATATGAAGCGCGCGGTTGGCATGGTGGTCCGCGATACGGATATTTTTCCGGAAAATAAAATAACGCTCAACGGACTTAAAATCATGTCCAAAATGCCGGAGGAGCGGATAATCGCGTATACCGGGAGCCTTGTCGTGGCATCCGGCATGGGTACGGCCAGAATATTTGCCGAGCTCATGCGAGAATATTCATGCAGTCTTTACAGAGTGGACGAATTTTCCTGCTATGAAAGCGGCGGTATCGGGGCAACTGTGGAC
>CAKTED010000346.1 GCA_934546725.1 uncultured Oscillospiraceae bacterium
GCCGCGTTCGCCGGGGAATCTCAGGCGAGAAATAAATATACCTACTTTGCAAGTCAGGCAAAGAAGGAGGGCTACGAGCAGATCGCGGCCATCTTCACCGAGACCGCCGATAACGAAAAGGAGCACGCCAAGATGTGGTTCAAGCAGCTCGGCCTGCTTGGCAATACCGCAGAGAATCTCAAATCCGCCGCCGAGGGCGAGCATTTTGAGTGGGTCGATATGTACAGGGAGTTTGCCAAGACCGCGCGCGAAGAGGGCTTGGACGATATCGCCGCCCTGTTTGAGGGCGTGGGCGCCGTGGAGAAGCACCATGAGGAGCGCTATCTTGAGCTGCTCAAAAATGTTGAGGAGCAGAAGGTCTTTGCAAAGGACGCCGAGATGATATGGATCTGCCGCAACTGCGGTCACATCCACGTCGGACCCACGGCTCCCGAAAAATGTCCCGTCTGCAGCCATCCGCAGGCATATTTCCAGCTCTACGTCAAGGCGTACTGATCCGGAGCTTATAACGATTTTTTTCGGCGGAGTGACCGGAAGGGCCGCTCCGCCGAATCAGTTTTTTATCAGAAAGGAGCCGCGAAATGCAGGTTGGAGAAAAGCAGTATCATATTCATTGCGCCGAGGGCGACGTCGGCGGCTGTTGCATCCTGCCCGGCGACCCGGCAAGGTGCGAGTACATTGCGCGATTTTTTGACAGCGCTGAATTTATCGGGCAGAACCGCGAATTTGCCGTCTGGACCGGAACGGTCGGCAGCAGGCGTGTCTCGGCCGTATCCACGGGTATAGGCGGCCCGTCTGCCGCCATCGCCATGGAGGAGCTTGCCGCCATCGGCGCGCATACGTTCATACGCGTCGGCACCTGCGGCGGGATCAGTCTGAAGGTCCTGCCCGGCGACGCGGTCATAGCCTCCGCAGCTATACGCCAGGAGGGTACGAGCCGCGAGTATGCGCCGCCGGAGTTCCCGGCTGCGGCGGATTTCTCAGTTACGGCGGCGCTTCGGGAAGCGGCCGACGCTCTTGGCGTTCGCAGCCACGTCGGCGTGGTCCAGTGCAAGGATTCGTTTTACGGTCAGCACAGCCCCTCGCGCATGCCGGTCTCATATGAGCTCGAGAGCAAATGGGAGGCGTGGAAGCGCCTGGGCGTTCTGGCAAGCGAAATGGAGAGCGCCGCGCTTTTCACAGTCGCGGCAGCGCTGGGCGTGCGCTGCGGAACGGTTCTGCACACGATATGGAACCAGGAGCGCGCCAGAGCGGGCTTTATCGAAGAAAACAGCGAGGATACGGAAAACGCGATAAAAATATGCATTGAAGCGATACGCAGGATGGAGGACGTCTGATGAGAGCTGTTGTAACGCGCGTAAAAAGCGCGGATGTAAAAATAAGCGGTGAAGTCGTCGGCAAAACGGACGGCGGCTTTCTCGTTCTCTTCGGAGTTAAGGAGGGCGATACCGAAAAGCAGGCCGATAAGCTGATATCAAAAATAACGCAGCTGCGCGTGTTCGAGGATGAGGATGGCAAAATGAACCGTTCGCTTGCGGACGTTGGCGGGTCAATACTCGTCGTGAGCCAGTTCACGCTCCATGCCGACTGCAAAAAGGGCAATCGCCCGTCGTTTATCGCGGCGGCGAGACCCGAAACGGCCATCCCGCTCTATGAACGCTTCATAGCGGGCTGCCGCGCGGCGGGCTTCCACGTTGAGACCGGAGAGTTCGGCGCTGACATGCAGGTCACGTCCGTAAACGACGGCCCCGTGACGATAATATACGATCCGGAAAATTTATAAAAAACGCTCTGTGAGCTTTGCGGCTCGCTGAGCGTTTTTTTCAGGTCGGTATCGGGAGCGAAACGGAAAGGACG
>CAKTED010000347.1 GCA_934546725.1 uncultured Oscillospiraceae bacterium
TTTCTGTATCGGAACGATTTTGCCGGAAGGACCGTTGTGCCGTTCATGACCAACGGTGGCTGGCCGGGGCACGTCATAAAAGACATGATAAATGCCTGCCCCGGTGCGGAATTTGCCTGCGAGATGCAGGTGAGGTTCAATTCCGATGGCGGCGACAGGCTGGAGACGCCGGAGAGTGAAATTGAGGCCTGGGCGCGGAGCGTCAAGGCTCTGCTGTAAGGAGAATGTCATGAAAAACGTGATGTTTTGGGCTGGCGCCGGACAGATCGGCATGGCCATCGCCCGCCGCATGGGCGCGGGTATGAAAATCGTAGCAGGCGACAGGAAAGTCGAAAACGCCCAGGCCATTGCCAAAATTATGAACGAGGCGGGCTTTGACGTGGTGCCCATGGAGATGGACCTGTCGAGCAGGGAATCCATTCGGGCGCTGATCGCAGAGGGACAGAAGTACGGTCCCATTAAAATGCTGGTGAACGCCGCGGGCGTTTCTCCCAGTCAGGCTTCCGTAGGTGTGACCATCTCCAGTCAGTCCGGATGGCGGATGCCCGCTCTGACGGCGGAGCAGGACTTGCTGCTGGCGACAACCCCACGGAGGAGCTGATTTCCATCGACTTTTTGCAGCCGGAAAATATCCGGGACACGCTCCACGCCTACCAGTTGGCGAAGCGCTGCAACGAAAAGCGCGTTATGGCCCTGGCGGTGGCATGGGGAAGGCGTGGCGCGCGGCTCAACGATATTGCCCCCGGTATTATCGTCACGCCGCTGGCGCTGGACGAATTCAACGGCCCGCGCGGTGACTTTTATAAGAATATGTTCGCCAGGTGCCCCGCGGGCCGTCCCGGAATGGCAGACGAGGTCGCCAATGTGGCGGAACTGCTTATGAGCGATAAGGGCGCTTTCATCAGCGGCTCCACATTTCTCATCGACGGCTGCGCAGCGGCGAGCTGACGGACGAACAGGCCGAGGCCGCGTTCAACGAAACCTACGACCCGGAGCTCGACCTTCGCAGAAGCGGCACGGAGGAGAGCGGAGACCGGAGGCGGTACAGCTTCGCGGGCGAGAACTCGCGCACGGCCGACCTTGACGCGCTCCAGCGCGCAAAGCAGCTGCGGGAGGCCGATGTGGCCGACGAAGTCATACTGCGTGAGACCGGCTGGTACGTCGGCGCGGACGGCAAATGGAGATACGAGATCGACGATTCCGAGATGAAGTACAACGCTTCCGGAAAAAACCGGGGCGCTGACATAAGCAGAACCCTCAGGGAATACAACAGGTATTTCAAAGCTCTGACCGAGCACGAGATGACTTCCGCACAGAGAAGAGAGCTGGCAGACTACATTCACAAGGCGGACAGAGGCGAATTTGACGAGGCTCTGTATAACCGGCTTGAGGAAGCATTCGGAGATGATTTTGAAAGCTTCGCGGGCGCACTTGAGGCAAAGCGTGAGTCGGCGGATTATTCGGAGGGCAAGACCGTCGGCGATTATATTTCACATAGTGCGCTCTTTGACGCATACCCTCAGCTGCGTGACATGAAGCTTGAGTTTGACACGCTGGACGAGGGCAAGAGAGGCCATTACTCGCGCGCGGATAACGCCATTGTGATAGACCGCAGTCTGCGCAACGCGCCCGAGGAAACGCTGCTGCACGAGATACAGCATGCCATACAGGACATCGCCGGATTTACCGGAGGCGCAAGTCCGCAGTACTGGGCGCGCAGAGAATACGAAAGCGGCGACCTTGTCGGTGAACGCCTCCAGCGCGAATACGACAGGACGTTAAACGGACTTCCTCGGGAAGAACAGAATAAATACATCGGACGATACGGAGGAGCTGCTCCGTGTCAGCCACATCG
>CAKTED010000348.1 GCA_934546725.1 uncultured Oscillospiraceae bacterium
GTCAAACTCAACATTTGTGACCTGAACGCCGTAGTGGAAGCTGACGTTATGGCCTTCAAGATATTTGACCATGGGCAGGATCATGGACTCGTACTGGTTATACTTTGTGAAGCGCAGCGCCTTGAAGTCGGGCAGCCCGCCGATGTGGTGGATATAGCGCTGGATGTAGAGCTTCATCTCCAGGGCGCTGTGCCAGTTTTCAAAGGCGAACATCGTGCGCCAGTACAGCCAGAAGTTGGAGTTCAAAACCTCATCGTCGAAAAAGTCGGTGATCTTTTTGTCCTGAAGCTGCTCATTGGGGGTGAAGAAGAGCTTCATTATTTCCATGGCGCCCTTGTCGGAAATATCGAACTTGCCGTCGGTGTGGGCGTCCTCGCCGCGATTTACGGTAGCGCGGCAGAGAGAATAGTTCGGATCCTCCTTGTTGAGCCAGTAGTACTCATCCAGTACGCTTACGCCCTCGGGCTCAATAGAGGGGATGGAGCGGAAAAGATCCCACATTACCTCGAAATGGTTATCCATTTCGCGGCCGCCGCGCATAACATAGCCGAGGTTTTCAAACCTGTAGCCATCGCATGCGCCGCCTGGCAGCTTGCCCTTTTCAAGAATGTGAATGTGCTCGCCCTTCATCTGTCCATCGCGGACAAGATAGCATGCAGCCGTAAGAGCGGCAAGGCCGCTGCCTACGATGTAAGCAGACTTTCCGTCAACCCCCTCGGGCTTTCTGGGACGGGCAAAGGCTTCGTAATTACCGCTTGAATAATACATAATGCGATCTCCTTTCAAGTATCTGTTGTATGCTTTCCCTTTGATGGCTTAAGAATACCCCGGATCGAAAAAAACCGCAATCAGCAAAAAACGCCTCCTGATAAGTTCTTTATCAGAAGGCGAGTATCTGTATATTTTTTAATCAAAACGGCTTATTTGATCAAAGGCTTATCTGTACGCAGCCGCTCGAGCGCACTGCCAATGCTGCCATGAATGACCTGCTCCAGCCGATCCACGATGGACTGCGGGTTGCCTTTCATATCAGATTTGATCCAGTCCAGCATCAGGCCGACGAACATGTATTTGTACAGCGTGGCGATGAATTCCTTATCCTCCTGACGAACGCTCATGTTCTGAGCCTGCTCCTCAACGACGTCCTCAAGAAGATCATAGGTTAGCTTGTAGAGGTAGTTTTCAACCTGCTCGCGGCTGACGGAATGGTAAACGTTCATTATAAAGGGCTTATTATCCCGCACAGCCTCAAAGATCTGCAAAAGTCCCTGCCGCCATGTTTCATACGTCTTTTTGCCGGCCAGCGCGCGGGTGGCGTCCTCCTCACAGGACCATTCGACGAGGTCGTATATGTCCTTGAAGTGGTAATAGAAGGTCATACGGTTTATGCCGCAGTCCTCGGCAATGTCGCTGATCGTAATTTTATTCAGTGGCTTTTGCAGCAGCAGATGCTTTAGCGACGCTTCAAGTGCCCGCTTTGTAACCTGTGACATTTGTTCGCACCCCTTTTTTGCATGCTACATGTTGATTTTAACGTAAAAAAAGAAAATTTGCAAGCCGGATATATGCAAATGGTAATGAAAAATTGCATTGAAGGTTGACAAAAAAATACAGGCGTACTATTATATAACTGCATAGTTTTTAAAATATGGAGGAGGAAATATGAGAAAGAAGCTTTTAAGCCTGCTGCTCTGCGCTGCAATGGGGCTGAGCCTGCTTCCTGCGTCCGCGCTTGCGGCGGAGACGAAGCTGAAAAGCGTTGACATCACCATCGAGCTGCCAAAGGCCGGGGATGTTGTGGAGTTTGAGCAGAAGGTAAAGACAACGGCGTTTAAGGGCGACGGTATTGATC
>CAKTED010000349.1 GCA_934546725.1 uncultured Oscillospiraceae bacterium
TGCTCACTGTATAGCCGAAATACTTCGGCAGCACCTCAATGTCTCAGCGGTCCCACGCGACCTCAATGGCGTGGCGTATGGCGCGCTCGACACGCGAGGACGTTGTGGAAAACTTCTTTGCGACCATCGGATACAGCGCCTTCGTAACGGCGTTTATCAGATCCATATCCTTGACCGTGAGGATTATGGCCTCTCTGATGTACTGGTAGCCCTTGATATGTGCCGGTACGCCGATCTCGTGTATCACTTCAGTCACCATGCTCTCTATCCGCCTGTCGCTGATGACCTTCTTTCCGCCGTGCAGGCCAACCAGACCGGCGGCGCTGCGGCTCTCCTTCGCCACCTCGCGCACCCGGCAGAAAAGCTCGTGAACATCGCAGGGCTTCGAGATGAAGTAATAAGCACCCAGCGCTGCCGACTCGGCCACGATCTTCTCCTGCATGAATGCCGAAACTATGATAAAGGCCGGTCTGTACCCGTTCCTGCCGGAATAGTCCCGCAGTATCGCTATGCCCTCTCTGTTCTGAAGTACGAGATCCATTATGACAATATCCGGTTTTCGCTCGTTTATAAGACGGATAAGCTCAACGCCATCGCCCGTGGCGCCAACCACTTCAACGCTTTCCTCGCTTCCGGCGGCCTCCGTCAGAAGGAGTCTGAACTCCTCGTTTTGGTCGGCTATTAAAACCCGAGTTGACTTTTCCAAATTTCTTTCCTCCATTTTCAACAAATTTCTCACGGGCCGTTCTATGTTTTTTGCGCAAATGCGCTAATGCTCCGCTACAATCAATAATTTACCAATTAGTTACAGAAAAGTCAACACAAACTTTTCCATTTTGTGGATTTGGTAACTCTTCTTTACTTTTCTTTACCGTTTGGGCTGTTTCGCCGTCACACTTCGTACTTAAGTCGTACTTTTCGACATAATTCGAGCCGCGAAATATATACAAAAGGTATCAAAAAGTAAAAGGCGCCACGGCGTCGAAAGCGTAATACACTCCAATGCCGTGGCGTCTGACAGGTCTGCCTCTTATTTCTGCTGTGCCTTCTCGTGATTTTCGCGGCGGATCTGCGCTCTCTTTATCTTGCCGCCGAGCGTTTTTGGAAGCTCCTCGACAAATTCCACTATGCGCGGGTACTTGTACGGAGCGGTGACCTTTTTGACGTGGTTCTGCAGCTCCTTTACAAGCTCGTCCGACGGAGAATAGCCCTTCGCCAGAACAACTGTCGCCTTTACCACCTGGCCGCGTATGGGATCGGGCGCGGCGGTTATCGCGCACTCGACTACCGCCGGGTGCTCAATGAGCGCGCTCTCGACCTCAAAGGGGCCAATGCGGTAGCCGGAGCACTTGATTATATCGTCGCCGCGGCCAACGAACCAGTAATAGCCGTCGCTGTCCCTCCACGCCATATCGCCGAGGTTATAATACCTGCCGCCGAGCTCCTTCCGCGTGCGCTCCTCATCGCCGTAATAGGAGGTGAAGAGACCGACTGGCATGTGCTTATCAATGTCCATGACGACGATGTAGCCCTCCTCGCCGTCCTCCACCTCGTTGCCGTCCGCGTCAACAAGCGTTATGTTGTACAGCGGCGAGGGCTTTCCGGTGGAGCCTGGCTTGACCTCGTCCCAGCCGAAGTTCGCAAGAACGACCATCGTCTCCGACTGTCCGAAGCCCTCATATATCATGTGGCCTGTGAGCTCCTTCCACTTCTTTACGACCTCGGGGTTGAGCGGCTCGCCCGCCGTGGCGCAGTGGTGTATGGAGGAGAGGTCATAGGACGCAACGTCCTCCTGAAGCATGAAGCGATACATCGTGGGAGGCGCGCAGA
>CAKTED010000350.1 GCA_934546725.1 uncultured Oscillospiraceae bacterium
ATTCCGCACAGGATAATATATCCGCGTGCAATGTTTCCGGAGGATTATACGCCGCAGATAAGCGATTTTTCCGACTGCACGTTCTATTTTGCCCGCTCGCAGAACGATCAGGAGAGAGTAAAAAAGATACCGCTGTATATACTTTATGATATCGGCTTCGTTCCGAAAAACACCGTCTGGCTCGAGACCTTTGATATGGCCATGATCTATGTCGAGGAGGGGATGGGCGTGGGGGTCGTCGGCCCGTCCACGCGAATTTCGGAAAACCGGTGGATAAGGAGCATCGATATCCCCGGCGAACGGTCGCTGATGAGCATGACCCTTTACTGGCGCGAAACGAATGAAAACCCGCTTCTCGGCAGCTTTGTCAGCATTCTGGAGGATTCCATCACGGGCCGGAAAAAGGAAGAACGGGCATAATATACAACTTTAAAACCTGATACATGCGCGTTTTGTGCATAATTTTCATTGACTTTTTTCACCGAGGCTTCTATACTTTACTCGTATTTGATTATTCTCAAAAGAGAATAGTGCTTGCAGTGAATATTTCAGGAGGAAAATATTGATGAAAAAGATTCTTGCGCTTCTGCTTGCCGTTTCAATGGTTTTCGCTTTTGCGGCCTGCGGCAGCAAAACGGATGACAACGGCGGCAACGCCGCGACGACCTCGGCCGAGCCCACTCAGGAGGTATCTGCCGAACCTTCTCAGGAGCCTTCCGCCGAGCCGAAGGCCGAGCCCGTGGAGCTCGTCGTTTTTGCCGCCGCGTCCATGACGGAAACGCTCAATAAAATTGCTGATATGTATAAGGACATTGCCCCCAATGTTACCCTTGTGTACAACTTCGATTCCTCCGGAACGCTCAAGACGCAGATCCAGGAGGGTGCCGACTGCGATATCTTCATTTCCGCCGGTCAGAAGCAGATGAACCAGCTTGACATTACCGCCGATCCCGAGGTGAATACCGAGCAGCTCGACTTCGTTATTGAGGACAGCCGCTTCAACCTCGTCAAGAATACCTGCGTGCTCTGCGTTCCCGAGGGGAACCCCGCAGGAATCGAGGGCTTTGAGGATGTAAATACCGATAAGGTAAGCCTTATCGCGCTTGGAAACTCCGATGTTCCCGTTGGCCAGTACTCCGAGCAGATCTTCACCGCTCTCGGCTGCTGGGACGATATTCAGGGCAAGATCACCTTCGGCAGCAACGTCAAGGAAGTCACGACGCAGGTTTCCGAGGCCGCCGTTGACTGCGGCATCGTTTACGCTACGGACGCTTATTCCGCCGGTCTGAGCTGGGTCGCCGTCGCTGACGACAGCATGTGCAAGCCTCCCGTTTATCCCGCAGCCATTCTCAACACCACGAAGAACGAGGACGCCGCCCGCGCATTTCTTGACTTCCTCAGAACCGATGCGTGCAGCGAGGTATTCGAGTCTGTCGGTTTTGCCATTCCCGAATAATTTTTTGACAGAGATTTGAAAAAATACCGGGCCGGAACGTAAATTTCCGTGCCCGGTATTTTCCCGTATTTTCATATATGATCGGATGTGATGGACATGGACTGGTTTCCCCTTCTGAATTCGCTCAGAATAGCTCTTATTTCTACGGTAATAACATTTTTTCTCGGCATCCTTGCGGCGTATTACATAGCAAAGCTGCCGCGCGTGATAAAGGGTATCCTTGACGTTATCCTCACGCTGCCGCTCGTGCTTCCGCCGACGGTAATAGGCTTTTTCCTGCTGAAGTTTATCGGACCGAAGGGGCCGCTCGGCTCGCTGTGGCTGCAGCTTACGCAGCAGAAGCTCGTTATGGTCTGGTA
>CAKTED010000351.1 GCA_934546725.1 uncultured Oscillospiraceae bacterium
GCTATTCGCTGCTGATAAACATCGTCCGACAGCAGTGTAAGCTCGGACGGATTGGACATGAACCCGCACTCGACGAGCACGGCTGTGCAGCTTACGCTGCGCATGAGAAAAATATCCTCAGGTATTTTTGCCGCCGTGCGGCGGTTAGCGCTGTCGAGCTCCGCGACAAGACCGTCCTGCATCAGCTCCGCGAGCTGTCGGCTGCCATCCATTCCCGAATACAGCACCTGAGCGCCTCGTGGAGCCGTGTCCGGATATTTGTTCTGATGAATGCTGATAAGTACCGCCGCCCCGCAGGAATTGATAAGCTCAACTCGCGCCTTCTGGTCGGCGCGCTTGCGCTCCCTTGTCGTTTTCGCTTCAGCGGGATACGCTATATCCTCGGAGTCACGTGTCATAACGGTTTTTGTGCCGAAAAGCCCAAGCATGGCCTCAAGCCTGCGTGCCACGGCAAGATTAAGCTCGCTTTCCCGAACGCTGTTTACAGTCGCCCCGCCATCCTCACCGCCATGTCCGGCATCTATGACCACAACGTCCGCCGCCGGAAGATATGCCGTCGCCGGGACCGCAAGTCTGTTTATGTTATAAAGCAGCGCGGACAGCAAAGCGAACAGCACGGTGCAGAAAACGATGATCCTCTTCAAGCGCAGTCCTCCCCTCCAACATATTAAATGCCGCAGAGAGGACGGGTATGCAGAGAGGATTCAGCGCGGATTATCCTTTTTTGAAGCTTTGGGCTTTGACCAGACAAGCTTGTCGACTATGCGCAGGCGCTTATAGCCAAGGTGATACGCAAGGCCGACTACAAGCGGAGCGAGCAACGCCGGGAGGAAGTAGCAGAGATGATAAACGAAGGACGAAACGGTTCCGTTCTCCATACCCGTTTCCAAAGCTACGAAAAGATAATTGAAGTTCATGTAAAAATATCTTGCGTAGCGCTCTACCGTAAAATCGGTTTTGGGGAATATTATCACTATGGCGAGGATTATACCTGGAAGCTGCGAAAGCGCTCCAGCTACGAGACCTCTAAAGCGATTATATTCCATATGATTATAGAGAACGAGGTTATAATCGCGTTCGCCGCGCCTCCAGCCCTCAACGTATGTCATGACGATATAAAGGATCATGCATACGGCTGAGATAATGATGGATGTGGCCTGCTCGCTGACATTTATGCCGAAGTAGTCAAGATTTGTGATGAGCATGCCGACTATGAGCATTACGATGATATTGACGATGTGAACGAAGAATATTTTGAACGAGAACTGAAACATGCTGCTCCTGCCCGAATCTTCAACCCTGCGCTTAAACATTTACCTCGCTTCCTTTCGCTTTCAAATTAGATATTTTGCATAATTAATTATACCACACCGCGGCAAATAACACAAGCATGACAAATATGCATGTGAAAAAAGCGCTCCGTTTTGCCGCTATGCGGCATGAAACGGCAGCGCTTTTTCAATTTCTATTTCCCAAGCGCTTCAATTGAGCGCGTAAGCTTATCTTTTCTGAACTGGTTCATATAGAGCTCGTAGTAACGGCCGCGGCGGGCCATAAGCTCGGAATGGCTTCCCTGTTCGATAATTTTTCCAGCGTCTATGACAAGGATCCTGTCGGCGTTGCGAATCGTCGAAAGGCGGTGAGCAATGATAAAGCTGGTGCGGTTTTTAAGCAGCTTATCAACGGCGGCCTGTATTTTCTGCTCCGTTTCGGTGTCGATGGAGCTTGTGGCCTCGTCAAGAACGAATATTTTCGGGTCTGCGATAATTGCGCGTGCAAAGGATATGAGCTGCTTCTGGCCCGTGGACATAAGG
>CAKTED010000352.1 GCA_934546725.1 uncultured Oscillospiraceae bacterium
GAACACCCGACCTCTGTCGAGGCATATATGAAGCGCGGCGGAATGCAGGCAATAGGCCGCGTTGTAAAAATGAGTGATGACGAGATCATTCAGACGCTGCTGGATGCGAACCTGATGGGACGCGGCGGCGCGGCATATCCCGTGGGCAGAAAATGGAAGCAGCTGCACGATATTGACGGAGAAGAGAAGTACATAGTCTGCAACTGTGACGAGGGCGAGCCCGGTACATTCAAAGATAAGGTGCTTATACAGTATTACCCGCTCACGGTAATAGAGGGTATGCTGATAGCCGGGCGCTACTTCAAAACAAATAGAGGTATCATATACATTCGCGGAGAGTACCGCGATATACAGCCGGTTTTTCAGGAAGCGATAGATAACGCCAGAGCGGCCGGATACCTTGGCAGAAGCATTATGGGTATCGATGGCTTCGACTTTGAAATTTCCATTGTTTCCGGCGCGGGCGCATACGTATGCGGCGAAAACTCCGCGCTGCTCAATTCTACCGAGGGCAAGGCGGGCAGACCGCGCATAAAGCCGCCGCATCTGGCCGAGGTTGGGCTTTACGGCAAGCCGACGCTTGTAAACAACGTGGAATCCATCGCAAGGATCAAGGAACTGTTCCATATGGGGCTTGAAGCCTTCCATAACGACGGCCTGCCGGAGGACGGCGGCATCAGGCTTATGTGCCTGAGCGGACATGCGAAAAACCGCGGCGTATACCATGTCGGAAGAGGAATAACCATTCGCCAGCTGCTCTGCGACGAGAATTACGGCGGTGGTACCTCCACCGGACGTGAGATAAAGTTCATCCACATGGGTGGACAGTCCGGCACGCTGGGCTTCCCCGAGCAGTTTGATACCCCGATAGATTATCATCATCTGCGCGACGTTGAGCTGGCGACGGGCTCCGGCGCGGTCGTCGTGCTCGACGAGAGCGTATGCATTGTGGATTACTGCAAGCGCGTGCTCGAATTTTTCGTTGAGGAGAGCTGCGGCAAATGTACTCCCTGCCGCATAGGCACGACGCGCCTGCTGGAGCTGCTTGATGACTTTACCGAGGGGCGAGCAAAAGAGGGCGATATTGAGGAGCTTGAGTATTTGGGCGAAAAGATCCGCAAGCTTTCGGCATGCGGACTTGGCCAGGCGGCTGACAAGGCGCTGGCTTCTGCACTTAAGCACAGAAGAGCGGAGTTTGAAGCACATATAAGGGGCGAATGCCCTGCCGGGGCATGCGGCTTTTCCCACAAAGGAGGCGAGAGCAGATGAACGGCGAGAAAATGATACATCTTACCATTGACGGCTATGCCGTTGAGGTGCCGGCTGAAACCACCATCCTGAACGCGGCGAAGAGCATAGGCATTGAGATACCAACGCTCTGCTACCTGAAGGATCAGACGCCGGATGGTTCGTGCCGCTTCTGCGTGGTTGAGGTATCCGGCGGGCGGAAAAAGGGGCTTATGATAGCCTGTGCGGAGCACTGCAGCGAGGGCATGCAGGTATATACCGAAAGCGCGGAGGTAATAGAGGCAAGAAAGTTTATTCTTGAATGTCTTCTCAGCAAGCATTGCCTGGACTGCTTCTCCTGCCCGCAGAACGGCATATGCAGGCTTCAGGAATACTGCTTCCACTACGGCGTTGAAACATCTCGCTTCAAAGGCAAGAATCCAAAGCTGCCGAAGGATACGAGCAATCCGTTCATAGCATATGATCCGAATCTCTGCATAATGTGCCGCCGCTGCCAGCGAGTTTGCGAAAACGAGACTGGAAGAAACGCCATATCCATAGCCGGCCGCGGCTTTGATG
>CAKTED010000353.1 GCA_934546725.1 uncultured Oscillospiraceae bacterium
TCTTTATCCTGCTCATGCGCTTCATGAGCAAAAAAATGGGCAGCATGGGCGGCGGCAACGTCATGTCCTTCGGCAAATCCGGCGCGAAGATCTACGCCAAGGACCAGACGGGCATAACCTTTGCCGACGTGGCCGGTCAGGAGGAGGCCAAGGATTCGCTGCTCGAAATAGTCGACGTTCTCCACGATCCTAAAAAATACGAGGAGATCGGCGCAAAGCTGCCGAAGGGCGCGCTGCTCGTCGGCCCTCCGGGCACGGGCAAAACGCTGCTGGCCAAAGCCGTCGCGGGCGAGGCGAACGTTCCGTTCTTCTCCATCTCCGGCTCCGAATTTGTCGAGATGTTCGTCGGCATGGGCGCGGCGAAGGTGCGCGACCTCTTCAAGCAGGCCAACGAGAAGGCCCCCTGCATCGTATTCATAGACGAGATAGACACCATAGGCAAAAAGCGCGACGGTCAGGGCTTTTCCGGCAATGACGAGCGTGAGCAGACGCTCAACCAGCTTCTCGCCGAGATGGACGGCTTTGACGGCAAGAAGGGCGTCGTTATCCTCGCGGCGACGAACCGCCCCGATTCGCTCGACCAGGCGCTGCTGCGCCCCGGCCGCTTCGACCGCCGCATCCCCGTGGAGCTGCCCGATCTCAAGGGCCGCGAGGCGATATTGAAGGTCCATGCCAAAAAGGTGCGCATGGACGACAGCGTGGAATATTCCTCCGTTGCGCGCGCCACTCCCGGCGCGTCCGGCGCGGAGCTGGCAAACATTATAAACGAGGCGGCTCTGCGCGCAGTGCGTCAGGGCAGGCGCTTCGTTTCCCAGCAGGACCTTGAGGAGAGCGTTGACGTTATCCTCGCCGGTCAGAAGCGCAAGGGCGTCGTAATATCGCAGCACGAAAAGGAGGTCATCGCCTATCATGAGGTCGGCCACGCCATCGCCGCCGCGATGCAGACGCACTCCGCCCCCGTTACAAAAATAACCATCATTCCGCGGACCTCCGGCGCGCTCGGCTTCACCATGCAGGTGGACGAGGGCGAAAAGTTCCTCATGACGCAGGAGGAGGCATACAGCAAGATAGTCACCTATACCGGCGGCCGCGTCGCCGAGGAGCTCATCTTCAACTCCATCACCTCTGGCGCGTCGAACGATATCGAGCAGGCGACAAAGCTTGCCCGCGCCATGATAACGCGCTACGGCATGAGCCAGGAGTTCGGCATGGTCGCGCTCGAAACGGTAACGAACCGCTATCTTGGCGGCGATACCTCGCTCAGCTGCTCCATGGAGACCGCAACGCAGATAGACCGCGAGGTAATAAACATGGTCCAGAGCGCGCACGACCGCGCAAAGGAGATCCTGCGCGGCAATATGGCAAAGCTCAACCAGATAGCGCAGTACCTCATTGAACGCGAAACGATAACCGGCGCGGAGTTCATGGACATTCTCAACGAGCCCGTGGCGCTCCCGGCCGACAGGCCCGTCGAGGACGGCGCTCCCACCATCGGCAGCGACAGCCCCGAGGACGGCGAAGCCCAGGATAAATAAGACGGAAAGATCCCACGGAGCGGCGTACTTCCGGCGCATGTTCCGTGGGATCACTATATATTTTACTCCTCCGTTCCGGCTGCAAGGCGCTCGGCTATGAGCAGCTCCAGCTGCGAGCGGATGGCACAGGAGGCCGCCAGCAGGTCGCGCCCCGTTTTTCCTTCGGATTCGATAATGTCCGCGCGCTCCGTTACACTGCGCACGGCCTCGGCGGCCGCAACGTCGTAATAATCGCAGAACGTGTCCAGCAGCTGCTGCTCGTC
>CAKTED010000354.1 GCA_934546725.1 uncultured Oscillospiraceae bacterium
AAACCACCACGAGGAACAGCGCGTTGAATATCCACTTTTTTGCGCTCTTATTCATCGCTCCGCCTCCCGCGCAATACCCGTTATCTCGCCCATTTTCACGACGGTCTCCGCGCCGTCGGCAGAATTTTTCAGAATATCCGGCGCGATATCAACTCGTCCCGGCTCCAGGCAGAGCACGACGCTCGAGCCGCCGAACTGAAAATAGCCCTTTTCCTCACCCCGGTGCACCCTACCCGCGCCGTGATGATTGACGATTTTGCCGACGAGCAGCGCGCCGACCTCCATCATGAGCAGCGTTCCGAAGTACTCCGTCCTGATGAGCGAATATTCGCGCGAATTTTCGCGGTATATGGCGCGCTTTTCCGCCGCGTGCGGGTTTACGGTGTGCAGCACGCCGGGAATGCGCGTTTCCGCGCCCGCCTCCCCGTCCGCCGGGTAGCAGTAGCGGTGATAATCGTCCACCGTAAGCCTGAAGAGCAGCAGCGTGCCGCCGCGGAATTTTTCCGCCAGCGCGGCGCTTTTCAAAAGCCCCTCCAGCGTATACTCCACGCCCTTTATCTCAAAGCGCGAATCGCGCCCGATGGGATAAACGCTCAGCTTGGCGTCGCAGGGGGCTATAAGCTCGGAGCTGCCGCCCGCTACGGGGCGCAGCTCCGGACGTATCCTTCTTGAAAAGAAAGCGTTATACGAGCGGTATGGCGCTCCGAGGTAATTCTCCATACGGATACCGTTCTTTTTCACAAAGCCGCGAATGAGCAGCGCGGACGCGCGGCAGCTCAGGAGCCTCCCCGCCGCTTTTGATATCCACGGACGGACGAGCAGCTTCGTTACGGCGCAGCCCGCAGCGGTATCGTAAAGGAAGCGGATGATCCCGGCCTGAGCGTCATATGTGCGCACCTCGCGGCCATCGCGGTCACGGCAGCTCATCGCCATCGATAAAATCCTCCGTGATTTTTTCAATTATCGGCTCCTGGCGCACCGGCGGGCGGATGATATGGTATTTGGAAAACAGGAATATCATGCCCACGGCCACGCTGACTATTGCGATAAGCACACCGATCACCACTCCGTTCGGGCGCTTTATCTTGAAGTCTACGATAAAGCAGGTTCCCACCACGAAGAGCATAACGCCAAGAACTATTGGAAAAATCTTCTCCGGGATCATGAAGTTTAAAAGAAAGGTCAGCGGAAGTATAACGGCAATGGACGTTATGGGCAGGCCGTGATATACCTTTTCGCCCGTTTCACTGCCGTAATGGCGGTTCGTTTCGAGCACATTGTAATACGAAAGGCGTATTACGGAGCAGATGCAGTAATACGCTATGGCTATGCCGCCAAGCGCGTGGCGCACGCCGAGCAGATAGCATATCGCCGCCGGGAACGCGCCGAAGCACACAATATCGCACATGGAGTCAAGCTGTATGCCAAAAAGCTTTTCGTTATCCGTCCTGTCCTTTTTAGTCCGGGCCACCTTGCCGTCAAACGTATCGCAGAGGCCGGAAAAGGCCAGGCAGAATATCGCCATTCTGAACTTTCCGTCTATCGCCTGCGTTATTCCGAACACGGATGACACGAGGCTCAGAAACGTCAGGACTATGGTGTAGTTATAAAATCCGATCATTTTACCCCTTCTTCTTTCTCTATTCCCCCATCAACAGCATAAGCTATTGTGTTATTGTATCAGCTTTCGGCCGCTTTGGCAACTCAAATATATGTAAAATATCCATGTACGCCGGGGTATCTGGCAACAAAAGGGTAACAATCAAGCCTGCTCTCGCAGAAATGCC
>CAKTED010000355.1 GCA_934546725.1 uncultured Oscillospiraceae bacterium
GGTCTACGAGGTATCGCATCCGCCGCTCGGCAAGGCCATCATATCGCTCGGCATCCGCATTTTCGGGCTCAATCCGTTCGGCTGGCGATTTATGGGCGTGCTCTTCGGCGTCCTCATGCTGCCGCTGATGTACGTTTTTCTCAAAAACCTCTTTGGCCGCACGTCCGTGGCCGCCGCCGCGACGGTCGTCTTCGCCTTTGATTTCATGCACTTCGTGCAGACGCGAATCGCCACGATCGATACCTACGGAACGTTCTTCATCCTTCTGATGTTCTGGTTCATGTACCGCTGGTTCACCCAGCCGCTGGACGCGCCCGCGAAAAAAACGCGCCCCTGGCTCCTCGCGGCGGGGCTTGCGTTCGGCGTCGGCGCGTCGTGCAAGTGGACGGTGATATACGGCGGCGCGGGGCTTGCGCTCATCTGGCTGTTCCGCGTCTGCCTTCTCTTTGCCGTGCACGGGCGCGCGGCGGTAAAAAAAACGCTCGCCCTCATCGGCGAATCGATAATATATTTCATCCTTCTGCCCTGCGCGATATATGTCCTCTCCTACCAGCCGTATGACACCGCCTCCGGCGCGAAGCTTTTCAGCCGCGAGCATCTGAAGATCGTGCTGGAAAACCAGCAATATATGTTCAGCTACCATTCAAAGCTTCAGGCAACGCACCCGTATCAGTCCCAGTGGTGGCAGTGGGTGCTCGATGAGCGGCCCATACTTTATTACCTCGAACGCTTTGACGATAATACGAAGTCCGCCTTTGCCGCGTTCGGCAATCCGCTTTTCTGGTGGGCGGGGCTGGGCTGCATCGTCTCCGTGGGCGTAACGGCCGTACGCCGCCGCGACGCCGTCGGCATATTCATCATCATCGGCTACCTCTCCGAGCTCGTGCCCTGGCTTGGCATAACGCGCTGCGCATTCATTTACCACTATTTCCCCTGCACCGTTTTTCTCGCGCTGGCCGTTGGCTACCAGATGAACGGCTACTGCCGCGCAAAGGCGCACGCGCTGCGCCTTTCGGACGGCAGCCGCGCCGCGATGGACTGCACCGCGCGAAGCATCTGGTTCTTCGCTGGGCTCTGCGTGCTGCTCTTCGTCATGTTTTACCCCGTCCTCACGGGCGTGCGCTTCAGCGTGAGCTATACAAACGGGCTGCTGCGCTGGTTCGCGGGCGATTATCCGTTCTGAGCCGCCGAGAGTAACGATGACGTACTGCTCCGCCCCTGACGAGGGGATCCCCGCTCCGCGAGGATGACGGTGGTAGACGTGGGTCCCCCGCATCCACACCCCGCGTCCACACCCCGCGTCCACACCCCGCGTCCACTGCATGAAAAGGGAGCGCCGCAAATACATGCGGCGCTCCTTTTTCTGGCGGTAAAAAATCAGATCTTCGGCAGGGAATCAAAGCCCTTCTGCAGCTCCTCATCGCTGGGGATATAGTCGCTCATCAGGCCGTCGTTATACTTCTGATAGGCCACGAGGTCGAAGTAGCCCGTGCCGGTAAGGCCAAAGAGGATGGTCTTCTCCTCGCCGGTCTCGCGGCACTTTATCGCCTCGTCGATAGCGGCGCGGATGGCGTGGCTGCTCTCCGGCGCGGGGAGGATGCCCTCAACGCGGGCAAACTCCTCGGCGGCGGCGAAAACGGAGGTCTGCTCGACGCTGCGCGCCTCCATATAACCGTCGTCATAAAGCTGGGAGAGCGTGCTGCTCATGCCGTGGTAACGCAGTCCGCCGGCGTGATTCGGCGCGGGAATGAAGCCGCTGCCGAGCGTATACATCTTCGCCAGCGGG
>CAKTED010000356.1 GCA_934546725.1 uncultured Oscillospiraceae bacterium
GGCGTATACCTCATAAACGGCGAAAAGCTGGTGGATGCGGCAGAGGCCGGGGGACTGCCCGCAGCCAACGAGGCAAGAGAGGGAACGATAGCGTATTCCGTCATGCGCGCTCACGATAAATCGACCGATCCGAAGAAAATGCGAATAAGGTTCGATGCGCTCATGTCGCATGACATAACCTTTGTCGGCATCATCCAGACGGCTCGTGCAAGCGGAATGAAGAGCTTTCCCGTCCCGTATGTGCTTACAAACTGCCATAACAGCCTTTGCGCCGTCGGTGGAACGATAAACGAGGATGATCACGGCTTCGGCCTTTCGGCAGCAAAAAAGTACGGTGGAATTTACGTTCCGGCAAATCAGGCCGTCTGTCACCAGTTCATGCGCGAGATGATAGCCTCCTGTGGAGCCATGATCCTTGGCTCTGACAGCCATACGCGCTATGGCTGCTACGGCACCATGGGTATAGGTGAGGGCGGAGGCGAGCTTGCCAAGCAGCTTTTGGAAAATACATACGACGTTGACGCTCCGCAGGTTGTGCTCGTCTGGCTTGAGGGCAAGCCGGGTCATGGCGTGGGGCCGCATGATGTGGCCATCTCTCTTTGCAGGGAGGTTTTTGGAGACGGACTTGTCAAGAATAAGATCCTTGAGTTTGCCGGACCTGGCGTTGCGGAGCTTTCGATGGATTATCGCATCGGCATTGATGTTATGACGACGGAGACCTCCTGCCTTTCATCCATATGGATAACGGACGATAAGGTCAGGGAATACTATGAAACGGTGGGAAGGCCGGAGGCGTACAGAGAGCTTAAGCCTGCCGCGTGCGCGTATTATGACGCTGTGGTAAGGGTCGATCTTTCAACGCAGGAGTGCATGGTTGCGCTTCCGTTCCATCCGGCGAACGCCGTTACGATCAGGGAGCTTCAGGCAGACCCTGCCGGCGTACTCACGAAGGCGCAGGAGGCCTGCAACAGACAGCTTGGCGGCCAGGTGGAGCTTAAGCTGACCGATAAAATAGTTGACGGAAGGGTCGTTGCCGACCAGGGCGTTATTGTAGGCTGCTCCGGCGGAATGTATGATAACATTACGGAGGCAGCGGCAATTTTGGAAGGGCAGAGTGTTGGAGACGGATATTTCAATCTTTCAGTGTATCCGGCATCCATGCCCGTCGGTATGGCAATAACGCGCGACGGTACGGCGGAAACGCTCATGTCGGCCGGAGCGGTGATAAAGCCCGCGTTCTGCGGCCCCTGCTTTGGAGCCGGCGACACGCCGGGTCATAATGCGCTCAGCATTCGCCACGCTACGCGCAACTTCCCCAACCGCGAGGGCTCCAAACCCGGCGAGGGACAGATAGCCGCCGTGGCGCTCATGGACGCAAGAAGCATTGCTGCGACGGCGGCAAACGGCGGCGTGATAACAGCTGCGTCCGACGTGGAATATGATATACCCGAAAAGAAATACGTGTTTGATCCGTCGGCATATAATAAACGCGTATACTTCGGCTATGGCAAGGCTCAGCCGGAAACTGAGCTGAAGCTTGGCCCCAATATTACCGATTGGCCTCATTTTGCCGCGCTGGGAGATAATCTGCTTTGCAGACTTGCGGCGGTCATAATGGACGACGTTACAACAACGGATGAGCTTATCCCGTCCGGCGAGACCTCTTCCTATCGCTCAAATCCCATCCGACTTTCAGATTTTGCACTTTCCCGCCGTGTGCCGGAATATGTTGGCCGATCAAAGGCCATACGGGAGATGGACAGTGAGCGCCG
>CAKTED010000357.1 GCA_934546725.1 uncultured Oscillospiraceae bacterium
CGACCGAAGAATCCCCTGAATGGTTCTGCCGTGGTAACGACACGCATTCTTCTGCCCCTCGCGCGTCCATGGGCACCAGTGCGCAATACGAAAAATGTTTACAAAAAGCTGTTTACTTTCCTCAAATGAAAATATATAATACTAAATTAGAATACTATATACTGCTGAAAGTATGTGATTTTTGGCTTTTCGGAGGCGGAGATGGAAAAGATCAGGCTTACCTCGGGACACGACGGGCTGGAGCTGGACGCGGCGCTTTTTGAGCCTGCGGGCGAAGCGAAGGCCGTGGTCCAGCTTTCGCACGGAATGGCGGAGCACAAGGAGCGCTATTTCGACTTCATGCGCTTCCTTGCGGAAAACGGATACGCGTGCATCATTCACGATCATCGCGGCCACGGCGCGAGCGTGAAAGCAGACGGCGTGCGCGGACATTTTTATACGGAAAACGTTTCGGGCGTGGTGGACGATCTGCACGATGTGACGGAGTACGCCAGAAAGCGCTTTCCCGGAAAGCCCGTTTATATGTTCAGCCACAGCATGGGTACGCTCGTCGCGCGCAATTATCTGAAGAAATATGATGCCGAGCTCGATAAGCTCGTGCTCAGCGGTCCGCCGACGGAGAATAAAATGGCCGGAGTGGCCATTTTTCTGGCGCGGGTGACGGGGCTTTTTTACGGGAAGGACAGGCCGAATACGCTGCTCCATAAGCTCACGTTCGGCAAGGGCTACGACGGGGGCAACGCCTGGCTTTCCGAAAACGCAGAGAACGTCCGGGCGTATAATTCCGACCCGCTCTGCGGCTTCGTCTTTACGACGAACGGCTTTTTGAACCTCTATAAGCTGCAAAAGGGCGCTTTCACGCTCAGTGACTGGACGGTGCGCAATCCGAAGCTTGAAATACTGCTCCTTGCCGGGGCGGACGACCCCGTAATACAGAGCGGCGAAAAATTTGCCGCGCTGGAAAAATTCCTCCGCAGGGCGGGCTACGAAAGCGTAAGGAGCAGACTTTACGAAAACGCGCGCCATGAGATACTCAACGAAACGCGTAAGGATGAGATATACGGCGACATACTCGAATTTTACGATGGCCGCTGACAGACGGGCTTTCAGAGGAGGCGCAGCATGAAGAAAAAGGACGGCATGGGCCACGAAATACGCGAGGGAATGAAGCAGGTCATACGCGAGCACGGCTTCAAATACTGGTTTCGCGAGGTTTTCTGGTACCACTACGGCAAGCTGAGCGTTGGGATACTTGCCGCCGTTATCATAGCCGTGCTCATAACGGTAGAGGGTGCGCGGCAGCCGAAGTATGACTTCAATATGGTCATGGCGCTTGACGGCGAGGTGGCGTATTCGTTCACGGAGGAGCTGCGCGAGGTCATAACGATGGCCGTAGGCGACGTTGACGGCGACGGCGAGGTGAACATAAACCTCCAGATCATAGACCTTGGCGACGAGGAAAACCTTGAAGCGAATCAGAACCGACTCCAGCTTGTTTTTGCCCAGCCGGAGTATACATTATATATTATGGACGAGAGATACTCGGCCATATATTGCGAGCGGGAATATTTCGATCCCGCGCAGAACTACGGCTTTGAGCCGGACACGGCCTATGACCGGAGGGTGGACATAAATTCCGCCCCCGTCATCGAGCGGCTGAACGCCCGCTGCCGCGACGATCTGACGCTTTATGCCGGCATCTGCGACTGGACGGTGGACGGCAAGGGCAAAATGGAATGGACGGACGCGGCGGGGAGGGCGCTTGACGCC
>CAKTED010000358.1 GCA_934546725.1 uncultured Oscillospiraceae bacterium
GAGGCGCGCCGCCTGCGCGCGGGTTATGGCCGAGCCGGAGGCGATATTCAGCCCGTCCGTCAGGCCGATCTTCGCCGCGAGGTCCAGGTAGCCCTCCGGCCACTGCATGCTCGTGTCGCTGTCGCTGTATCCGAGCAGGCGGACGAGGATCGTCACGGCCTGCGCGAAGGTTATGTTCGTATCGGGGCTGAACTTTCCGTTGCCCATACCGCCGATTATGGCGCCCTCGCCCGAGGCGGCAAGGTTTATATAGCCGCGCGCCCAGTGGTGGGAGGTAACGTCGGAAAATATTGTGCGGTTGCGGAACGTGGGTTCCTTATCGCCCGCGCCCATCATGATAACGGCCATCTTGCAGAACTGCGCGCGGGTGAGCGTACCGTTCGGAACGAACTGCCCATCCGCCATGCCGTCCACAACGCCGAGGATGCGGAGCGTTTCGGCGTCCTGCGCGGTGGTCCTGTCCGTAATATCCGTAAAGCCGGAGCCGGAAGCCGCGAGAGCGGGCGCTCCGAGAGCAGCAAGAAGCGCAAGCGCAAGGATAAGTGAGAGTAATTTATGCTTCATAAACTTTTCCTCCGTAAATTTTTCAGGTTTTCCGGTCAGTCCGCGCGCAGCGCCTCAACGGGCTGCAGGCCGGAGGCCTTGATGGCGGGGTACATGCCGAAGATGATGCCCAGAGCTATGGAGAAGAGCACCGCGCCGATGGTCATCGCTATGCCTGGCATTAAAACGATGTCAAATATCAGCTTTCCCGCCACCAGCGTCCCGAGAAAGCTCAGCACAATTCCGAACATGCCGCCGACCGCGCAGATAACGGCGGCCTCGATGAGGAACTGAAGGATTATCGTCGCGCGCGAAGCGCCTATGGCCATGCGTATGCCGATCTCGCGCGTGCGCTCCGTTACCGTAACGAGCATGATGTTCATTATGCCTATGCCGCCGACGAGCAGCGATATGCCCGCGATACCGCCGACGACGTAGCTGAGCATCTTCGTCTGGCTGTCGCTGTCTTCTATCCACTGGTTCTCGGAATAGACGGAGTAATAGCCGCGGTCGGAGCTTATGATGGTCGAAAGATAGTTTGAAAGCAGGGTAATGGCCTTGTTCGTGGCCTCCTTGCTGGCCGCCTTTACGGTAAACTCCTCTATGCGCGTGGACTTGTTGAGCAGGCGGTTGAGCGTGTATGGCACAACGGCCATATTGTCCATGGACCAGGAGGAATTTGGATCCTTCTCGGCGTAAACGCCGATCACCTTGAATTTGTTGCCGTCTATATTCACCATCTGGCCGATGGGATCCCGGTAGGGGAAGAGGTAATCCGCGACCCTGCTGCCGAGAACGATGACCTGGTTATAGTTCTTCACGTCCATATAGGAGATATCGCGGCCCTTTTCTATGGTGAAGTTGTTGCATATGGAGTACTGGTCGCTGCCGAGAGATATGTTCGGCGAGCCGTATTCCATATTGTTCGTAGTGGACGTTTCGTACTTTATGCCGTTGTTGGGATAATAGCTTGAGTTTGGCGTAACACCGATAACGTAGTCCGAAAGGCCGAGGCAGTAGTCATAAAGCTGCTGCGAAACGTCCTTGCCGCCCCACTGATAGGCGTAGACCGTTATCTTGTTCGTGCCCATGCTCTCGTAATATTCCTTCGTCATTTTGTTTGAGCCCTGGACGACCGATACCATGATGACGACGGCCGCCACGCCGATGATAATGCCGAGCATTGTGAGCACCGAGCGGGCCTTCTTGCCCCAGATG
>CAKTED010000359.1 GCA_934546725.1 uncultured Oscillospiraceae bacterium
GGATATACGCGCGGCCTTCGGCGGCAGCCAGTCCGATATTTCGCCTTCGCATCCGCAGCAGCGCGGCGCTCAGCGGCGCAGCGAAACGCGCACGCTTGACCAGTACGGCAGGGACCTTACGGAGCTTGCCTCGCGCGGTATGCTCGACCCCGTTTTTGCGCGCGACGGTGAGATCCTGCGCGCCATACAGATCCTGCTGCGCCGATCAAAGAATAATCCCGTGCTCCTCGGCGAGCCGGGCGTTGGCAAAACGGCGATAGCCGAGGGACTTGCTCTGCGAATAGCCTCCGGCTGCGTGCCTGCCCCGCTGCTTGGCAAAAGGCTCGTTTCTCTCGACCTTTCATGCATGCTTGCGGGAACGAAATATCGCGGCGACTTTGAAGAGCGGGTGAACATCGTGCTCGAGGAGGTCAGAGCCGCCGGAAACGTCATCCTCTTCGTTGACGAGCTGCACACGATAGTCGGCGCCGGAGCCGCCGAGGGCGCAATTGACGCGTCGAATATTCTCAAGCCCGCTCTCGGACGCGGCGAGATCCAGCTTCTTGGCGCTACCACAACGGGCGAATACCGCAAATACATCGAAAAGGACCCCGCGCTTGAGCGCCGCTTTCAGCCGATAGACGTATGCGAGCCTTCGCAGGCCGACGCGCTGCGCATTCTCTTCGGCCTGCGCGAAAAGTACGAAACTCACCATCGGCTGAAGATCGGCGACGATGCGCTCATGGCCGCCGTCAGGCTTTCCGCCCGGTATATCAGCGACCGGTTTCTGCCGGATAAGGCCATCGACCTTGTGGACGAGGCCGCGTCGCGCCTGCGAACGGAGGAAATATCGAAAAATTCAACGCCGCTGAACGCCGCCGGAGAGCGGCTGGGCGAGCTTATCCGCAGCAAAAACGAAGCCGTAAGAAGCCAGCAGTTTGAAAGGGCCGCACAGCTGCGCGACGGCGAGGCGCAGCTGCGGCGCGAGCTTCGCCGCCTTGCCCTTTCGGATGCGCGGCCGCGTTCCGCGCCCGAAAAATGCGTGGGCGCGGCGGATGTAGCCGCGGTCGTGGCCGCATGGACCGGCGTTCCGTGCTCGATGCTTACGGAGGACGAGGCGCTGCGGCTTACGGGGCTTGAAGCCGCGCTTTCTGCCCGCGTTATCGGCCAGACGGACGCCGTAAGCGCCGTTTCCCGTGCCATACGCCGCGGCAGGGCGGGCGTCGGCGATCCGAAGCGGCCGGTTGGCTCCTTTCTCTTCCTCGGTCCGACGGGCGTTGGCAAAACGGAGCTCTGTCGCGCGCTTGCGGCGGAAATATTCGGCTCCGAGGACGCAATGATAAAGCTTGATATGTCCGAATATATGGAAAAGCACTCCGTTGCAAAGCTCATAGGCTCGCCGCCCGGCTATGTTGGCTACGGCGACGGCGGCCAGCTGACGGAGCGCGTTCGGCGCAGGCCCTATTCGCTCGTGCTTTTCGACGAGATCGAAAAGGCGGATGAGGAGATATTCAATATTCTGCTCCAGATCATGGAGGACGGCGTGCTGACGGATTCAGGCGGCAGGAGAGTAAGTTTCAAAAACACCGTGATCGTAATGACGTCAAATATCGGCGCGGACGTTATTACGTCCAGACGTTCGGCGCTCGGCTTTTCCGGCAGCGGCGACGGCAGAGAGCAATTTGTGGAGTCCGGCATTAGCGCCGAACTGAAGCGGAGATTTCGCCCCGAATTTTTAAACCGCATTGACGAAAGGGTGGTCT
>CAKTED010000360.1 GCA_934546725.1 uncultured Oscillospiraceae bacterium
GGATTATATTGAAGCGGCGATAAGCGCGGGCATCAAAACGCTCGGCTTTTCCGACCATGTGCCGCTGCCGTACAGGGACGGATATCAGTCCAAAGTAAGGATGGACATGGGCGAGCTTGACGAATATTTTGCCTCGCTTCAGGCGCTGAAGGAGGAGTATGAGGATATAATAGAGCTGCACATCGGCTTTGAGGCGGAATATTTCCCCAAAATGTTCCCTGAGCTCAGAAGCATCCTGGCAGATTATCCCTGCGAATACCTGCTGCTTGGTCAGCACGAAATATACGACGAGGAGGGGGAGCCCTTCATTGGCGCGGCGTTTGATGACAGAAAAACGCTTGAGCGGCACACGGATATGACCGTTGAGGGGATCGAGACAGGAGCCTTCCTCTATGTGGCGCATCCGGATATAGCCCATTTTACGGGCGACGAGGGGTTCTATATGCGGCAGGCGCGGCGTATCTGCCGCGCGGCGAAGGCGGCGGACATGCCGCTGGAGGTGAATATGCTCGGCATGCGCGACCTGCGCTGGTATCCGCGAGGCGCTTTTTTCGAGGTGGCCGCGGAGGAGGGAAATAAGCTCATCCTCGGAGTGGACGCTCATTCACCAGAGAATTTCACAGGCGCTGAAGCGATAGAGGCGGAAAGTGATTGCCTCGAGTTTGCCAAAAGCTTCGGGCTTGAAATTGTTGAAAAGATACTTTGATATAATAAAACACGAGATCCGGGTATTGGAAAAGCTCCCGGATCTCGTGCTTGCCATGTGTGAGAGGAGAACTATTTGAGCAGACCGTAGTCTATAAGGGTATCTCTGAGCTTTGCTTCATTTTCGGCAGTCATATGCCACAGGGGCAGACGAAGCGCGCCGACGTTCATGCCCAACATGTTCATTGCGGTCTTTACGGGGATCGGGTTTACGTCGATGAACATTTTGGCAAAGAAATCGGCATATTTGAAATAGAGCTCGGAGGCGGCGGGAAAGTCTCCCTTGAGGCAGAGAGCGCAGAGCTCGGAAACGACCCTGGGGAGAATGTTGGAGGCCACGGAGATAACGCCCTTTGCGCCGAGCGCCATCATGGGAACGGTGTTGTCGTCATTGCCGCTCCAAATGTTCAGATCATCTCCGCAAAGCGCTCTCGTGCGGGCAAAAAGGCTGAAATCGCCGGAGGCTTCCTTGACGCCGTTTATGTTCGGATGCTGTGAAAGAATTTTGTACGTTTCCGCGGTGATGGATACCGTCGTCCGGCTGGGAACGTTATAAACGATCATGGGCACGTTCACTCTGTCGGCAACATATGTAAAATGCTGCACAAGTCCGGCCTGATTTGTGCGGTTATAATACGGCGTGACCATAAGGATGCCGTCAACTCCGGAGGCTGCCGCCTTTGTGGCCAGGCGGATGGAGGTCATTGTGTCGTTACTGCCGACGCCGGATATGACCTTCATGCGGCCTGCGGTGTGCTCGACGCAGAAGTGAACAAAGGCCTCGTGCTCATCAAGCGGCTGCGTCGCGTTTTCGCCGGTGGTGCCGTTTATGACTATTGCGGAGGTGCCGCCGGCGTACTGAAGGTCGATAAGCTCTGCCATTTTATTGTAATCTATTTTGTTGTCCTTATCAAACGGGGTTACCATGGCTGTTGCGCTGCCGGTGAAAATTGGAGTTTTACTCATAAAAAACCATCCTTTCAAAGCCGCTCAGGGCATGCTGCCGCTGAGACTGAGTGTGTAATGACTGCGCAC
>CAKTED010000361.1 GCA_934546725.1 uncultured Oscillospiraceae bacterium
GCGGGAATCCCCCACGGAGGGCGGAGCAGTATGTCATACGTGGACGCGGAGGCCCAAAGCTTCCGTCATTCAGAGGCCGCAGGCCGTGGAATCCCATACGGAGGGCTGAGAGGTCCGTTGTCGTTGGGCTCCCCTGTGTAAGGGGAGCTGGATCGGCGTAGCCGAGACTGAGGGGTTGATGCAGTGCAATACTGTCATACCCAATGAACGTTACTGCTGCCGGTCAAACCCACGTCACGGTCAATCCCTCCGAGCTTCCGGCGCGCACGCCGTCAGCCCACCTCCCTTTACACAAGGGAGGCTGCCGGGGTCGTTACCCTCCAGCAACCATCCGAGGGGATTCTTCGGTCGCCTACGGCTCCCTCTGAATGACAGCAATATTTTTACAGCGGCTGCTTCTGGATCTTCGCAAACCGGCGGGGGTAGCCCTTTACCGTAGGCGCGACCTTGCGGATTACGGCCACGCTGCGCTTTACGCCGTCCAGCTCATATTCATACACCCGCTCGAGCTTGCCGCCGAGCGTCTTTATCGCGTTTTTCGCCTCGCGTATCTCCTCGGCGGAATCCCCGGCCTTCATGGCCATGAAAACGCCGCCGGGCCTTACGAACGGCAGGCAGAGCTCCGTGAGCACGTTCAGGCGCGCAACGGCGCGGGAGACGGCGATATCAAAGCCGTCTCGATAATCGGGCTTCAGCGCCTGCTCCTCGGCGCGGGCATGCAGGCACTCGACCTCAACGCCCAGCTGCGCGCAGGCCTCGGCAAGGAAGTCCACGCGCTTATTAAGACTGTCGAGCAGGCAGAGGCGGATATCCGGCCGCGCCAGTCTGAGCGGCACGCCGGGGAAGCCCGCGCCGGTGCCCACGTCAATAACGCGGCGGCCTTCAAAGGCTTCAAGCTTCAGCAGCTCGAGCGAATCGAGAAAATGCCGCGTCGCGGCCTCGTCATCATCCGTAACGGCGGTGAGGTTCATTACCTCGTTTTTCTTCTTCACCAGCTGCCAGTAGCTGCGGCAGGCCTCGACGGCTTCGGGCGAAAGCTCCGGTGCACCGCTTTTAAGCACATCTTCAAACAAGACTTTTACTCCTCCGGCATATCGTAAAACAGTTTCCAGTTTTCGCTCAGCTCGAGCAGCTCCGTGAACTCCGTCACGCTGCCGAGCGTTTTTTCGTAGAGAAAGCCCACGCTGCCGGACTCATGGTAGCCCGTGAAGAACAGCACGGCGTTCTCGCACACCTTTATATTATATATCTTGCCGCCGCACTCGTATTCGGCGAAAATTTCGTCCAGATACGGCTGCGCGCCGGGCACGGCGTCGTTTGGGGAAACGGCCTCGCCATCCTGTATGACCCGGGGGCAGCCGTCCTTATCGCTCATGATCTCAAGCCCTGTATCGTCCAGCAGCGCCGCCGTGGCCGACTGGATATCGTCCGCCTTTTCCACAAACATCGCCCGCGCCTGAAGCATCATGTCCTGATAAACGTCCATTACGTTATCGCCGGAGCTGTCCACCGACGCGGTCATGTACATCGCCCGCAGGGCAAACGCCGCAGCAACGGCCAGTATTGCCGCCGCCGCCGCCTTGAATATCGTTTTCATTACGTCACCTCTCTGACGTTAGTATGAACAGGTTCAGTTTTTCTCCTTGAGCAGATCGCGGATCTCGGTGAGCAGCAGCTCCTCCTTCGTCGGCTCCGGCTCTTCCGGCTCGGGTTCGGGCTCCTCCTCGTGCTTTCTGTGC
>CAKTED010000362.1 GCA_934546725.1 uncultured Oscillospiraceae bacterium
AGTTTTATACAGTAGGTGATAAATATGAGATCGACACAAGAGAGACGATGCAGATCCAATCGGGGTTTCACGCTTGTAGAGATGATCGTGACGATGATGTTGCTGTCGATATTGCTCACAATATCAGTCATGGGACTTATGGCATGGCAGGACTGGTCAGACTTTAACCAGGCGAATGAATATGCAGAGACCATGTTTTTGGCAGCGCAGAATCAGTTGTCGGAATATAATGCAAATGGAACCTTAGAAGATTTTGCAAAGCAGACGAAAAATTTTAGTCCAGCCGAGGTGAAGCTGGATTCGATATATTACGAAGAAGGACAGGCGTACAGTGATGATTCCGTTTGGGTAACGGTAAATAAGGGTACGCTTGTTTCTGCGCGTGCAAATAAGGGCGATTACAGTCTGTATGCGGCAGGAAAAGATACGACAAGCCCGACGGCACCAATCGTATATCAGCTTTTACAGGGGTATCTGTATGATACGTCTATCTTAAATGACGCGATCTGCGTCGAGTTTTCCTTAGAGGATGGACAGGTATTTTCTGTCCTTTATTCTGCCAAGTCAAATGGAGATGAGGTAGAAATTTTCGAGTATGATAATGACAATGATTCCTTTCGGGGTACGGTTAACATTGCCACCCGGTATGATTCTTACCGGAAAGACCGTATGATCGGGTACTATGGTGTGGATACATTGTCAACGGCGCTGAAGGGTACAAAGGAAAAGCCGTCCATTGATGAAGTGAAATTAAATAATGAAGACACGTTAAATCTGTCGTTCAAGGTCAGCAAGCCGGCAAATGCCGCACAGAAGATGAATTATGACATTACCGTCTATGATGTGGATTCTGATTTCTGTACCAGTGAGAATATGGCAGATGGTGTTCCGGTTATGAAGTTCACATTAAATGGAGCAAAGATCAAGAATTATGCAAACCGGCAGGCACAGAACTGTGTGATCACCCGGTATGTAAAGGATGAAACAACTAATAATTGGAGTACACAGGAACTGGGGGAGTTCCCGGTTCTTTCATGGAGTGATACGGATGGAACGATCCGTGTCGTATTGGATGCAGCGGATTTTCAGGCAACTTCTGCCAGCTATGCGTTGAATTTGTCAACTTTACGGGACACATCGAAAGCAGATAAGGTTGCCAATGCAAACTTTAAGTTCAAGTCAACCTATACATTCCATCGGTTTGGTCTGGATGCAAATAAGATCAAATGCTCGATCAAGGGGTATGGTGCTGCATATGATACAACAACGGAGCGGCAGAGCAACCAGTCGTATGTTTATTTTGCCGAGGAAAATAACAACACGGATGCCGCAAAGAAGGTTGTAAATTACAATTATTCGATTGCAAATGCAAGACATCTTTATAATATGCGTTACGTGACAGACATTACAGCGAATACTGAGAAGTCTGTGGATGAACTGCGCCTGAGCAGTGCGCATTATGAGCAGGATACAAAGAAAACGTTAGCCTGTCACTTCCAGTTGTCGGAAGATATCGATTGGACGAAATTTGTGGCGTCAGGTGCATTTTATAATACGAATGGAAATGATATCCAGTTAAATGATGAGACAGAAAGTCTGGCAGAATCCTTTATCTCGATGAAGCAGCTTCGTGCGGAAGATTCTCTGGATGGTAAGAATACAGATGGTGAGTCGTATACGATCAAGGGACTTACTATGTCACAGGCAGGAAATGCCCTGTGCATGTTGTATAC
>CAKTED010000363.1 GCA_934546725.1 uncultured Oscillospiraceae bacterium
CTTCGCTCCTCGCAATGACAGTCCTGATCCTTTGTCATTCCGAGGAGGCCCAACGGGCCGACGTGGGAATCCGTTCCCTTTTACGATGGACGGGGGTTCGGGCCGCCGAGGTCGTCGGCCCCTACGGAAGGTCTACCGAAGTCCCGGCAACGGGCCGATGTGGGCATCGGCCCCTACGGAAAGCCCGATCAACCACCCAAACTAGCCGGCGCGCAGCGAAGCGTCCGCGCCCGCAGCCGCGAGGGATGGGCGGAAATCAGCGCAAAGACCATCCCAAAAGAGGGACCACCGCCGCGACCGCCGAGGCAGCGCTTAGCGAAGCGGAAAGCGCGGAAAGAGCAGCTGGTCAAATCCGGTCTTTGCCCGATGACTGAGTTGTGCAGCACGGCGCACATGGTTTGGAAGTTTGGGTAAGGCCCCGCCCGTGCTCACGTAGAAGCTGCGTTGACTGAGCAGGACAGTTTAGCGCCGCGTCCCGCTGCGCGGCAGGGCGCTCCGCGCCCGTAACTGCGCAGCGAAAAGCGTTTTTTCTTTTGACGGCTCCACCGCCGTTTTCTTTTTGCCGCCTGCAAAAAGAAAATGGGGGTGGATTGCTGCAGGTCACCACCTGCACCCACGCCCTGTTCGGGGCAGCCGCTCCACAACAACTCTTGACAGCCAGCAGCCTTCCCTGCTATAATATCGATACTCGATATCGCATCTCGATATCACAGAAGGGAGGCCTGTCCATGGGAGCGCGGGAGCGGGGGCCGCTGACGGAGGCCATGTTCTACACCCTGATGGTCCTGGCCCAGCGGGATGTCTGCGGCACGGAGATCGCCCAGGCGGTGGCGGAGCGGACCGCGGGCCGGGTAAAGCTGGGGCCGGGGACCCTCTACACCATCCTGGCCCGCTTCCTGGAGGAGCAGTACATCCGGGAAGTGGAGACGGACTTCACCGGGCGAAAGCGCACCTATCAACTGACAGAGACCGGCCGGGCCGCCTACCAGGCGGAGCTGCGGCGGCTGCGGCAATGCGTCCTGGACGCGGAGGAGGACCTATGAGCTACACACTGCGCATCAATCCCGTCGCCCCCTACGACGGCCCCGGCATGGAGCGCTGGCTGGAGCGCCTGGCCGCCCAGGGCCTCTTCCCCGGCCGGATCGGGGACGGCTTCTGCTGGCTGCGGAAGGGCGAGCCGAAGACCCGCCGCTACCGTCTTGCCCCCATGGGCAGCCGGAAGGACCCGGACCTGGAGGTCCGGAAGGCCCTCTACCGGGAGGCGGGCTGGGACTACGCCGGGGCCTGGAGCGTTTTCCACCTCTTTTACGCGGAGGACCCGGCGGCCCCGGAGCCCTACTCCGACGAGGAGAGCCGCCTTGCCGCCCTGGACAGCCTGGACCGGGTGCTGAAGCGCGCCAATACCCGGATCGCCGTCGTCCACGGTTTCGTTCTTCTGCTGCTCCTCTGGGCCATCGTTCTCTGCCCGGAGCTCCTGCCGATGTTCCTGCTGATGGAGCTGCCCGCCACGGCCCTGGTCTGGGTGATCTGGGCGGATGTGGGCAGCATCCTGGGGCGGCGGAAGCTCCGCTCTCTGCGGGAGACCCTCGCCCAGGGCGGGACCCCTGTTCCTGACAAACCCCGGCCCCGGCGGAATGCCATTCGCGCGGTGCTGAGCACCGTGGCGCTGCTGGTCCTCATCGGGGGCTGGCTGGTCCAGCGGGAGAGCTTCCCCCAGGCGG
>CAKTED010000364.1 GCA_934546725.1 uncultured Oscillospiraceae bacterium
CTCGGGCTATGCGGCGAGACGGCTGAGCGATGGCTGGAACGGTTCGAGACGAAAACAGCGCGAAGAGGATCTTCCACTGACAGAGGAAGAATTTGACAATGCGTTCGAAAGGGGGTATAATGAAAGTGACGATTATGAGGAATGGGAACGTTTTACAGAAACGCTCGGGAATGATGCGCCAGAAAGTTTTCAGAAATTCCAGGAGATCAAATACGCTGTTCCAGAAGAGTATGCAGATTTGGAGGGGCTCTATCAGTATAAAATAGAGAATCCAAGCAGCGGAAGAGAATTCTATGAAGCTGAAAAGGCGCGAGAGATGCTACGAGATGCTGGCGTAATTAGGGCAAAGGGAGTGGTTGTTGCGGTTCCTGACCAAGAAGTGATTATCTTTAACACGAACGAGCATGCACGGGAACGACTTTTCGAACGTGGATTGACCGTCGAGGAGGTGCAATCGTTTATTGATCACGCAGAATTTGCACTAAAACAACAAGAGGGAATGGTATATGCGTTTTATTCCCCAAAAGGTTTTGCGGCAGTTGATATAAATGGAGAATTGCGAACGGCGGGCTATCTCGATGAAAACGGTATGAAATTATATTATCAGGTGGTGAAAATCATTGAAAGTTATAAGCGATAAGATATACTGTCCGTTATTGAAAAGGGAGATTGAAACCGGCTACTGCTGGGAACTCTGCAATATTGCGACCGACGAGATCTTATTACACGGCGATGTGATCAAGGATTGGAATGAAGCACAGCGGATATGCGAAGAAGAGTGTGGGATCTTTAATTGATGAGAACGGTATTTTGCCCGGTTTCAGGGCGGCAGGTCGATGGGACGGAATGTCTTGAGATCGTGCTTGTTGCCGACAGGATGATGCATGCAAGCACGCTTCCTCCTGAGATCAGATGGGACGAGGGGCAGCGCCAGACCTGCCTGCGCTGCTATTATCATGATGACATCAATCAAAGAAAGCCGGAAACGATTTTTCTGACAGAGCGGCAGGAAGCAGAACTGGCGGCATGGAATATTCCGGCCTTCGAAAGTGTGCAGGAGACATTGATGGCACTGAAAAAGCGAATCACGGCGTGTGGCATCCATAATTCTGAACGGCTGCAAAGACTATATAACGAGATTCTTACGCAAAATGAGGCGAAATTATGAGCGGAATTCCTGATACAATTGATTGCCCGATTTTCAAGAGAGAAATCGATACGGGGTATTGTTGGGAGATTTGCAATATTGCGACCGACGAGATTCTGCTATATGGGGATCGGATCGAGGATTGGAAGGAAGCATGGAAGCAATGCGACCGCTGCGGCGTATGGAAATGCGACAATACGGCGCGATAAGCAGGATGACGTTATAAAGGAGTGGTTGGATTGAAAGTAAAATATCTCGGGCCGGATTTTGCTTCTTTCCCAACAGGAACGGTTTCGAAGGTTTTGTCGATTGAAAAGGGCTGGTATCGGGTGCTGATCCCTTCGGATGAATCCTATTTATTCCCGCCAAATGTGTTTGAAATTCTGGAGGGTTCGGAGGACGATGTGCCGCACTATGAGCATGGCCCGTATCATTATGAGAAGTAAATAATTGGAATTGGCTCCACACGTTGGTGGGGAGCTTTTTTAATTGATTCGGCTACCTTGGCGGCGCATGGAGTGGGATGGCGGAGGTACTTCCGGCCGCAGAGGAGGAGTTCTGGGCATGGAT
>CAKTED010000365.1 GCA_934546725.1 uncultured Oscillospiraceae bacterium
GTGGAATATAGTCCTTCTTGTCCTTCAGGTCGGGGTACGCGCCCTCGTTTTCGTGGATAACGGTATCGCAGACCTTGTACAGGAACGGCTCGTTCACCCCGAGCAGCTTGCCGTGGCGCGCCGCTCTTCTGAGCAGACGTCTGAGAACATAGCCTCTGCCCTCGTTGGAGGGAAGCACTCCGTCGCCGATCATAAAGGTCGCGGAGCGGATGTGGTCGGTAATAACGCGCAGGGAAACATCCGTCTTATGGCTCTGCTCATAGGTCGCGCCGGTTATTTCGGAGACCTTGTTCGTTATGTTCATAACGGTGTCAACGTCGAAAAGCGAGTCAACATCCTGCATTACGACCGCAAGACGCTCAAGACCCATGCCGGTATCGATATTTTTCTGCACAAGGTCGGTATAATGACCGTGGCCGTCGTTATTGAACTGCGAGAACACGTTGTTCCAGACCTCCATGTAGCGGTCGCAATCGCAGCCGACCTTGCAGTCCGGCTTGCCGCAGCCGTACTTCTCGCCTCTGTCATAATATATCTCGGAGCAGGGGCCGCACGGACCGGAGCCGTGCTCCCAGAAGTTATCCTCCTTGCCGAAGCGCGCCATATGATCCTCGGGAACGCCGATCTCCTTCGTCCAGATATCATAAGCCTCGTTGTCATCCACATATACGGAGGGATAAAGCCTGTCCGGATCGATGCCCATCCACTTCGGATCGGTCAGAAACTCCCAGCTCCATGCCAGCGATTCATGCTTGAAGTAATCTCCAAAAGAGAAGTTTCCAAGCATCTCAAAGTAGGTTCCATGGCGGGCCGTCTTGCCGATGTTTTCAATATCGCCCGTGCGGATGCACTTCTGGCAGGTGCAGACTCTGTGTCTCGGCGGCTCGACCTCGCCCGTAAAATACGGCTTCATGGGAGCCATACCGGAGTTTATGAGAAGCAGCGAAGCGTCATTCTGCGGAATGAGCGAGAAGCTGGGCAGGCGCAAATGGCCCTTGCTCTCGAAAAATGAAAGGAATTTTTCTCTTATTTCATTAAGACCAAGCTTTTCCATATATGGAAATCCCCCAATATAATTATTTTTGTTTCGTTCAGGATCAGCCGCCGAAATCGGAGCCGTTTACGAACTCTTCAAACGACGAATAGTAGGTAAAGAACTCGTGCTCACCGCTCTTATTCAGCGCGTAGTAGTAATAATTCGTGTTCTCCGGATCAAGCGCCGCCTTTATGGACGCCAGGCCGGGGTTGGATATGGGTCCGGGCGGAAGGCCCTCATAAAGATAGGTATTATAGGGACTGTCTACCTGAAGATCCTCATAGCTGAGCTTTTCCTTGCGCTCACCAAGCGCGTACTGCACGGTGGCGTCTATCTGAAGATGGCTGAAATCGCTGCTGTGCAGACGGTTATATATGACGGACGCTATCGTCGGGCGCTCGCTGTCCGAAGCAGCCTCCATCTCTATCATCGAGGCAATGGTCAGGACGTCGTTAAAGCTGTAGCCCATCACATCGGCTTTGGCGTACATATCGTCGCTCACCTTGCGGTCAAAGTTATCAAGGAACTTCTTTATGGCGCCCTCAGGACTTGAATACTCATAAAATTCATAGGTATCCGGGAAAAGGAAGCCCTCAAGCCTTTTTTCCGAGCCGACGGTCGAGGAGTCAAGGAATTTGTAGTCAAAGTCATAGTTTGTTGCGCATTCGACAAG
>CAKTED010000366.1 GCA_934546725.1 uncultured Oscillospiraceae bacterium
GGCTTCCCGTTTGATAAAAAGTGGAACGAATCCATCTGCGAATCCTGCGGAACCTGTGTTGCAGCCTGTCCGACAGGCGCGCTTACACGCAAGGAGATAAAGAAGGACCGCGTGCGTCCGATAGACGTGGATAAAAAGGTCCTTACCTCCTGTCCGCACTGTGCGACGGGCTGTCAGTATTATCTGCTTGTAAAGAACAATAAGATAGTGGGCACCGAGGCGGCGGACGGTCCGGCAAATCACGGGCTCCTCTGTGTTAAGGGCCGCTTTGGCTCCTACAACTTCGTCCATTCCGGCGACAGGCTGAAATATCCGCTCATAAAGAACCACGAAACGGGCGAGTTTGAGCGCGCCACCTGGGACGAGGCTCTTGACCTTGTTGCCTCAAAGTTCATGGAGATAAAGAAAAAGCACGGCGGCGACGCCCTTGCGGGCTTTGCGTGCTCGCGCTCTCCGAATGAGGATATCTACATGGTGCAGAAGATGGTGCGCACCTGCTTCGGCACCAATAACGTTGATAACTGCGCGCGCGTGTGCCACTCGGCATCCGTTGCCGGTCTTGCGAAAACTCTCGGCTCCGGCGCAATGACGAACCCGATATACGATATCACGCATGACGTTGACGCCATCATGCTCGTGGGCTCCAACCCCGAGGAGGCGCACCCCGTCGTTGGCATGCAGATACGCCAGGCCGTAAACCGCGGCACGAAGCTCATAGTCGTTGATCCGCGCGATATCGACCTTGCAAAGAGGGCGGACGTGCATCTGAAGCTGAAGCCGGGCACGAATATTGCCTTTGCTCTCGGTATGATGAACGTTTTCATAAACGAGGACCTTGTTGACCATAAATTTATTGAGGAGCGCACGGAGGGCTATGAGCAGCTTAAGGACATTGCGCTGCGTTATCCGCCAGAGAGAGTTGCGGAGATATGCCACATTTCGGCCGACGATCTGCGCAAGGCGGCAAGAATATACGCAAAGGCCGATAAGGCGCCGATAATATACTGCCTTGGCGTTACGGAGCATTCCACCGGTACCGAGGGCGTCATGTCCATGTCCAATATGGCAATGATGGTCGGCAAGCTTGGCCGCTCCGGCTGCGGCGTGAACCCGCTGCGCGGACAGAACAATGTTCAGGGCGCCTGCGATATGGGAGCACTGCCCACGGATTTCCCCGGCTATCAGAAGGTGGCAAACCCCGAGGTCATGGCGAAGTTTGAAAAGGCCTGGGGCTGCGAGCTGAATCATCAGACCGGCCTGCACGCCACGGATGTTTTCCCGGCGGCGATAGACGGCCACGTCAAGGGCCTTTATATCTATGGCGAGGACCCGGTCGTTACGGATCCTGACACGAACCATATCATAAAAGCGCTGAACAGCCTTGACTTCTTCGTAATACAGGAGCTGTTCATGACGGAAACGGCGAAGTATGCCGACGTTATCCTCCCAGGTGTGAGCTACGCGGAAAAGGAGGGGACGTTTACGAATACCGAGCGCCGCGTTGTAAGGGTCCGCAAGGCCGTTGAGCTTGAGGGCGATATGCGGCTCGATACGGATATCATAATCGACCTCATGAACCGCATGGGCTATGAGCAGCCGTATATGACCTCGGCCGAGATAATGGACGAGATCGCTTCGGTCACGCCGAGCTTCGGTGGAATAAGCCACGTGCGGCTTGACAGCGACGAGGTAGCCGGGAACGGTCTCCA
>CAKTED010000367.1 GCA_934546725.1 uncultured Oscillospiraceae bacterium
TACCGGACGGCTCGATAGGCGAGCGGCTGTATCAGGCAAAGGTGTATCTGAACTCTCCGGAGCTTTTTGCCTGGACGGTTGTGGTGATCGCGGTGAGCATAGCTTTTGAAAAGCTGTTCATGCTTATTCTGCGGCGGCTCTATGCGGGATTGGAGGCGCTTTGATGGATATCGTTGTTTCGCGGCTTTCAAAAAGCTTTGGCGATAAGCCGGTGCTTGAAAATTTTTCCGCGCGCTTTCCGGAAGGGGAGCTGAGCTGCATAATGGGCCGCTCTGGCTGCGGAAAAACTACGCTGCTGAATATTCTTCTCGGCCTGGAAAAGGCGGACGGCGGCGATATAAGCGGTATGCCGGAGCGCTGCTCCTGCGTATTTCAGGAGGACAGGCTCTGCGAGGACTTTTCGGCGGTGAGCAATGTGCGCATAGCCTGCGCGGACAGCGTCGGAAAGGGCAATATTGAAGCCGAGCTCAGGCGGGTAGGCCTTGGCGAAAGCCTGCGCCAGCCGGTAAAGGAGCTGTCCGGCGGAATGAAAAGGCGCGTCGCCATAGTAAGGGCTCTGATGGCGCCGTATGGACTTATCATATTCGACGAACCACTGAAAGGGCTTGACAGCGATACAAAGGCGGTCGTGGCAGAGTATATAAAGGAAAAAATAAGCGGAAAAACGGCGATAATGGTAACGCATGACGAAGCCGAAATTGCCCTGATGGGTGGGCGGCTGATAAAAATGCCTGAGCGACAGGGGGATAATAATGAAAAAATACAGTAAGGCTCAGATAATCGAGCTTTTGGAGCTGCCTTATGACGAATTTTGCACGTCGATAATGTGTGAAGCAAAATGCCTTCACAGATTATTGAGCAACAAGCTTACCGTAACGGCCATGCTTGGTTACAGCAACGTCTGTAAAAACCATTGCCTTTACTGCGGCATGAGAGCTGATAATCCTGTAAAGAGATATCGCTTTACAGCAGATGAGATCGCAGCTTTGGCGCAGACGGCATTTTCGGAGGGCATAAGGCGGATGTTTCTTGTCTCCGGCGAGGACCCGAAGTATGATTTTCAGCAGCTTCTTGACGCCGTTTCAAAAATAAAAGGCCTCGGCATGTTCGTAACGATGGCCTCGGGCGAATTTGAGCTCGAGCAGTATAAAGAGCTGAAGGCCGCCGGACTTGACGAATATGTCATGAAGTTTGAGATGTCGGACAGAGAGGACTTTAACCGCCTCAATCCGTCCACGAGCTATGAGCGAAGGCTTGGATCGATCGAAAAAATCAAAGAAGCCGGGCTGCTCCTCGCGTCCGGCAATATCGTAGGCTATCCGGGGCATACAACGGAGCATATTGCAGACGATATACTGCTTATGAACGAGCTTGGCATAAGTTGGGCGCCGATAATACCCTTCATGCCTGCCGTAAATACTCCGCTTGCAAATGAGCCGCGCGGAGATTATACAATGAACCTGCGGGAAATATCCATACTGCGCCTGATGCTGCCGAATATAAGAATTACGGCCCAGCAGCCGGGAAGCGATATGAAGGACGGCCTTGGCGGGCACGACGGTAACCTTGCCGCCCTTAACGCCGGAGCAGATATTCTGTTCACCGATCTTCTGCCTGCGGCTATGGCGGGCAACTTCAGAGTGGTTGACAGGCGCATGCTCGGAAATCTTGATTTCATCCGCTCTTTGGCAGAGGAAGCTGGCAT
>CAKTED010000368.1 GCA_934546725.1 uncultured Oscillospiraceae bacterium
AAGAAGGAGCGCTGCACGCTGTCGGGGTTGCCGTTCTGACTTTTGAGGATGGAGAGCTTATAGGAGCCGTCTCCGGCGACAATGCCGGATATTCTCGGGGTAAAATTGGGCTCGTCCGGCTCAAAGGTGCGGGTGCGGAGCGCCTCCTCAAAGGTTTTGCCCTCGGCGATGAAGTCGCGCACGGTGTCGGTCTGGTCGCCGTTCGTGACGATAAGGCTGCCGTCTGAGCGGCGCACGGGATGGTAAATTATCAGAGAGGGGTCAGACATCTGAGAGGGGTCAAAGGCCTCTGTGCGGATACCGTCCTCCGGGGGAGTGAAAATTCTGTTGCGGCTGTTTACGCTGCGGCCCATGATGAAGTATACGACTACGGCGTATTTGCCGCAGGCAGAGCGGCCAAGCATAATGCCTCTGCCGGGATAGGAGTTGTTAACAAGGTAGTTATTTAAAGTCATTTTGCTTCCTCCATATTATCTTCTCTGACGTGTACTACGCGTCCTTCAACGCTGAGGCGACCCTCGCAGTAGAGGGAGATGGCTTTGGGAAGGATCTGCCATTCGGCCTCTTCCATAACGCGGCGCTGCAAAACCTCGGGAGTGTCCCCCTCGTGTACAGCAACGGGCTTCTGGATTATTACTGGTCCGGCGTCGGTTTCGGAGCTTACGAAGTGGGCGGTAGCGCCGGTTATCTTGGCACCGTATTCGAGGACCTTTTCGTGAACATGCAACCCGTAATAGCCGTCGCCGCAAAAAGCGGGAATGAGCGACGGATGGATATTTATAACGCGGTTTTCAAAGCAGGAAACGAAGCGGGGAGAGAGAACGTAGAGAAACCCGGCCAGTACTACAAGTTCTATGTCGAGGTCGCGGAGCTTGTCGATTATGGCGTCCGTGAAGGTGCGCCGGTTGGGAAAGAGCGAAATATCCACAACGTAGCTGGGAATGCCCGCGTTCTGGGCGCGGACGAGAGCGTAGGCCTTCGGATTTGATGAAATGACGGCGGTAAGCTCGCAGTTTTTTATTTCGTCAAATATCATGGAGTCAAGGATGGCCTGAAGGTTCGTTCCGCCGCCTGAAACAAGTACAGCCGTCTTTACCATGCAAGCTCCACTCCTTTTTCGCCGGACTCGCAGCGGCCTATGACATAAGGCTGCTCGCCGAGAGCACGGAGAGCTTCAAGTGCCCTGTCGGTCTCCTCGGCGTTTATGGCCATGATGAAGCCGACGCCCATGTTGAAGGTGTTGTACATATCGCGGCGGGGGATGCCGCCCTCGCGCTCGAGCATTGCGAATATTGCGGGCGGATTCCAGGTGTTGGGATCGACAATGGCGCGCACACCGTCCGGCAGCATGCGGGGCAGATTTTCAAAAATGCCGCCGCCGGTTATGTGGCTCATGCCCTTTATTTCAAACGTGCCTTCCCTGAGGATGCTTACGACCGTTTTCGCATAAAGGCGGGTGGGCTTAAGCAGCTCCTCGCCAAGCGAGCAGCCAAGCTCGGGAAGGACCTCGTTAAGGTCACGGTTTTCAACGTCGAGGACCTTGCGGACGAGAGAGTAGCCGTTTGAATGGATACCGTTTGAGGCAAGGCCGATGAGAACGTCTCCGGCTTTGATGGTGCGGCCGTCGATTATCCTGTTCTTATCCACAATGCCGACGGCGAAGCCGGCAAGATCATATTCGTCAACGGGGTAGAAGCCGGGC
>CAKTED010000369.1 GCA_934546725.1 uncultured Oscillospiraceae bacterium
GCCCGCAAGTGTGCGAGCAGAGCGAGTGCGCGCGGCGGGCTGCATCCCTTCGCAGAAATGCTCGCATTTCTGCGAGAACATCCGAGGCTTGGCTTATCATCAAATAGAAAGGAAGCTGGATATGAAGCTTTTGAAAAAAATATTCGCCGCCGCGCTCGCCGTCATAACGGCGGCAGGAACCGTCTGCACGGCGCTGGCATATTCGCCGGACAGCTCCAGCCGCGATGCCGACGTTCTCTATACGCTCGGGCTCATCCAGGGCTCCGACAGCGGCTATGACCTCGAAAGAGCGCCCACCCGCGCCGAGTCGGCAATACTTACGCTGCGTCTTGCCGGGCTCGAGGGCAAGACCGCCGCAAAAAAGCACCCGTTTACCGACGTCCCCGCCTGGGCGGATGACTGCATATCCCTTGCATACTCTGAGGGGATAATAAACGGCGCCTCCGGCAGGAAAATGAATTTTTCCTCCGCCGCTACGGAAAATGACTTTGCCGCCATGCTGCTGCGCGCGCTTGGCTATACCGAAAGCTCCTGCGATTATTCCCTGGCAGACGCCCCGGCCTTCGCAGAGCGCATGGGCATATGCAAAGCGCCGCAGGCTGAAGTCTTCACCCGCGCGAACATGTTCGCAATGGCACGCAGCGCGCTCTCCGCAAGACTGAAGGGCAAAAACGAAACGCTCATCGAAAAGCTTGTGGCCTGCGGCGCTGTCGAGCGCGCAAAGGCAAACGCCGTCGGTCTGCCGCTCGGGCGCGAGCTGAGCGGCGCAGAGATATACGACCGCTGTATAAGCTCCGTCTTTCTCATGACATTCTATGAAAACGAGCGCGCGCTTCAGCTGAGCGACCCCAGCGCAAATGCGAGCGGCTTTTTCGTAAGCTCGAGCGGCCTGGCGGTGTCGAATTACCACGCTTTTACGGACAGCAACGTCGCCACTGTAACGCTCAATAACGGCGAAGTATACCGCGTTATTGATATTCTGAGCTATGATAAGGACTCAGACTTCATTGTCTTCCGCGTGAGCCGCACCACGCTGGACGGAAAATCCGTCACCTCCGCTTTTCCCTGCGTGGAATACGTCCGCTCCTCCGAGGTCAAAAACGGCGAAACGGTATATGCCATCGGCAGCCCGCTCACGCTCCAGGGCTCCATTTCCTCCGGAATAGTGAGCTATACCGCCAGAACAGTGGAGGGCTTTTCCGAGCCGATGATTCAGAACACCGCGCCCATCTCAAAGGGGAACAGCGGCGGAGTGCTCGTAAACGCCCGTGGGCAGGCCATCGGCAGCACCTGCGCATATTTTATTTACGGGCAGAATATAAATCTCGCCATCCCTCTTGACAGACTTTTTGAGATGGATCTTTCAGCAAAGGGCATCTCAATAGCCGAAATGCACGCGATCGTTGGCCCGGATGAAGAAAATGTTGCCTGAGGCGCGTTAATATATTTGACTATTTTCTCAGGCAAAGCTATAATATAAGTATCACAGTCTGCAAAAAAGCTTTGTTTGCAGGGCAGTTATGCGGGCAGCCTCGCAGAGTTCCGTCATCCGCAGATGACGGAATAAAGTCAGATCCCGTTTTTTCCGGGGGCGTGTACCTCGGAAAAAACACTTCTCAGCCTGCCAGTGTGCGAGCAAAGCGAGTGCGCGCAGCAGGCTGCGGC
>CAKTED010000370.1 GCA_934546725.1 uncultured Oscillospiraceae bacterium
CGTTATTCACTGCGCCGTCATAATAAAGCGCGTTCAGCTCACGGTAAACGGTGGAAAGAGTCTGCGCCGTAAGCGGCTGACCGGCCTGATACATCTCGTGCGCCCGG
Organism: uncultured Oscillospiraceae bacterium; assembly: GCA_934546725.1. Classification (GTDB taxonomy): domain Bacteria; phylum Bacillota; class Clostridia; order Oscillospirales; family Oscillospiraceae; genus RGIG6375. The sequence goes on from CAKTED010000370.1 coordinate 108, forward strand.
CGCTCAAACTCGGCAAAAAGGGTCTGGCGGAACACGGTGGTGCGGAAGCCCTCAAGAAAGTGATTCAGCACCCATGCACGGCGCTTCGGATCCGTCTCCGTTTTGAGCAGATGCTTCGTGAGCAGAACCTCGTTTACCGTGGAGGCCACCTCAGCCACGAGGATCTTGTAGTCGCTGTTTACATATTCATTCGCCTCGGCGGAGAAATACGAGTGCATGGCGTGGCCAAGCTCGTGCGCTATCGTGAAGGCATCGTCAAGCGTGCCGGTGAAGTTGAGCAGAACGTAGGGATGAACGCCGTAAACGCCGCAGGAGAACGCGCCGGTGGTCTTGCCGTGATTTTCGTAGACGTCGATCCACTTTTCGCTGAACGCCCTGTCAAGCAGCTGCTGATAGCGCTCTCCGAGAGGCAGGAGAGCCTTTTTGACAAGCTCCTTTGCCTCTTCGTAGCTTATATGGGTCTCTACATCGTCCACTATGGGGCAGTAGAGATCGTAAAGATTGAGCTCGGAAAGGCCGAGAGCCTTTTTACGCATGTCGAGATAGCGGCGCATGAGCGGGAGAGACTCATGAACGGCATCGATAAGGCTGTCATATACGCTGAGCGGGACGTTTGAGCCGAACAGCGCGGCCTCGCAGGCGCTGGCGTAGCCGCGAACGTCTGCAAAATAGCAGTCGAACTTTACGCTTCCGGCGTACATCGCCGCAAAGGTGTTTATATACTTTCGAAATTCGCCGAAGTACAGCTCAAACGCGTCGCGGCGGACGCGCTGATCCGGGCTTTCGCGGAACAGGCTGAAGGTACCGTGCGTCAGCGCCTTCTCCTCGCCGTCAGAATCTCTGATGGGCGGGAAGCTTATGTCAACGCTCTCGAGCATGTCAAAGGCGTTGTTCGGCGACTGCGCGGCGTCTCCGAGCATGGCGAGCATTTTTTCGCGCTCGGCATCAAGCGTGTGGCTGCGCGCGCGGCAGACGTCCTCGACCATATGGCGGTAAAGCGGAGCGGCGGCGAGATATTCCTCGAGCCTGTCCTCGGGAATGCCAAGAAGCTCGGGGTCGAAAAACGCGCAGGCCGTGCCATAGGCAACGTAGAGATTCGTCGCGCGCGCCTCCATGTCCTGATATTCCGGGTCGCCGTTGTCGCCGGATTTCTGAAGCATGGCGTAGAGGTAAACAAGCTCCACGCGCTGCGCCGTTTCAGCCATTATGTCAAGCCCCTTTTTGAAGCTTTCGGCGGAAGCGCCGAGAGTTCCCCTTACGGCCTCAAGGCGTTCGATATTCTTTGAAGCCTCGGTCAGAGCGGCTTCCCACTGCGCCCTGTCCTTGAATATATGCGAAAGATCCCACATGAAGCCGGGATCCATATCGGCTCTCTTTTTGAGTTCCATTTTGCAGCCTCCTGTCTGATGAAGAATTGTATATCCATATTTTATCCCGTTTGAACGCAATGTCAAACGAATATTGAAAAAAAGCCTGCCCACCCTCTGAAATTAATAAGGGATGGGCAGGCGGAGCCGCGGGAGCTTACGACGCCAGCGCTTCGGCAACTATGAGCG
>CAKTED010000371.1 GCA_934546725.1 uncultured Oscillospiraceae bacterium
ACAGGAGCAAATCAAGATATTGTTTTTTGTTTTCTGTAACTTCTACAATTCTCATCAATCACACCTGCAAATTCCGACTTGTCGTTCTCACTTAAAAACATTATACCATACCTTTTTGAATTTTTCTACCGCTTACAATCGGGAGCGACCTTACAGACAGCACCACCTTGGAATGACCTCGATTCTCGTTACATCGCCGGTACAGTTGATGGTGCAAACACCCGACTTGAAAACCGGATATTCCGCGCCTTTGACGGTGTCATTTTTGAGGACGGTGCCTTTGAAGCAGTTCATCAGCTCACTGTCGATCTCGATGTACTCATCCAGATTGGAAATCATCATACCTCGACCTTGGGGCTGTATCATTATTACCACCGCACCGCTGCCATAGAGCTTAATATCCGGCCTGCTCTCAAAAGCAGTCGGATTCGTGATGGATAGACTTGCACTGTCCGCCGCCACCGTCTGCTGCCCCACAAAGCTGTATTTTGCCCCGAAAGCAAGAAAAAACCTCTCTTGTCTTGGTAGACAAAAGGGGTTTCTTTTCTGGTAGCGGCGAGTGGAGTCGAACCACCGATCTGTCGGGTATGAACCGAATGCTCTAACCAACTGAGCCACGCCGCCATATTTAACGATGGTATTATAGCAGTTACGTCGGGGTTTGTCAACTAAAAAATAAAGGTTTTTCTTGTGATTGTGAATTAAACTTTCAACTACCCCCTGACAGAAAAAAATAATATCACAAAAACAATGACTGACCAAGCCGGAGCACAACGCAATTCAGCGTCTTTTGGAACGGAAAAAAGCAGATTTTTCTGTTCCGAAATTTCATTGAATTCGCAAAAGACAAAGTTTTGAATGACAAAAGGGCCTCGACACCGTGGCAGGATACGTAAAGAAAAAAGAACTCCTTAAAAAGGAATTAACCCAAAACGACCGCATATTTCAGTCAACGAGAGTTGGGCAAAAAAGTTGACTGCAATCCGATATAATTTATGCTTGCTTTAATATCTTTCCCCCAAGCGACAAAAATCGTGAAAAAAAGAATGAAAAATTCGTTGACAGAACAGTGATATTGATGTAAAATAATGCCAATAAAACAACAACAAAGGATATGCTCGAAAAATGATTACATGTAAGATGAATGTATCAAAGTACAACGGACAGTACGTTGTTTACGGACTTGATTTCTTTGATTCCGGCAGAATGATACGGCGGATACCGAACATAACGGTTTCAATCGCATTGATTCGTCAACTGATGAGGGAGATAAATGCTGCGAATTTAAGCGAGTTCCATATTGATGATATAATAGAAGATTTTTTAACATAATCTGACCCCCACACCCGCATCGTTGCAGACTTGTCTCTGTTTTCGGCGCGGGTTTTCTTATTCACAAGCATAAAATCCCGGACGCAGAGAGGAATTTCACACCCAAAATCCAAAAATCCCTTGACAGATTTTCCCGCAGTGCTACAATATCCGAGAAAAAAACAAAGGAGAGGCATATTATGCGGGCGTACGAAACACCGGAGATAAGGATAGCGAAGTTTTCGAATGAAGAAATCTTAGGTGAATCGAGCCCGTGGACAGAACTGCCCGAAGATGAATTTGAAGAAAATGAAACATATTAGAAAAATCGCAGCGGTGTGCTGCGTT
>CAKTED010000372.1 GCA_934546725.1 uncultured Oscillospiraceae bacterium
CGTTATAATCGCGGACGCGGAGAAGGCCCGGCTGCAGCTTGAGGCTTCGCAGAAATATCATGATTATCCGCCCATGCTTCAGAAGCCCTACATATCCCTTTATGTTATTTCCAACATGCCCATAGACATTCGCGACGACGAATATTTCGCGGGCGACCTTGGCAATAAGGGCTGGGGCGCGGCCAACGGCGCCGCGTGGCTCATGGCGGATATCGAGAATACCTGGCCGATCGAGGCCGACGGCCTGCACCACGCGCCTGACGACGATCCGCTTTATTCTCATCAGAAGCTGGCGATCTCGCCCGAAAACCTCAAGGAGCTGCGCGAGATATTCAAGGAGAAAATGTCCGTTTACGGAAAGAACTTCCCCGAGGAGTGGCTGCCCGACGGAGCGCGCGATTTCTTTGCGCTTCAGGCCTCGGACTATGGCAAAATCGGCGGATTCCCCACGATGCTGCCTCCCGGCCACCTGACCCCCGGCTTCCAGAACATTCTCAGAAGAGGCTATGCGGATATCCGCAAGCAGGCTCAGGACTGGCTGGATGAGCATGAGGGCAACGTTCAGGGCGATAATATGGGCCGATACATGTTCTACAAGGCGGCTACCGTTGCCTGCGACGGCGCCATCACGATGACCCACCGCTATGCGGAGCTTGCCCGCGAGAAGTCAAAGACGGCTCCCACCGCAGAGCGCAGAGCGGAGCTTGAGAGAATGGCGGACGGCCTTGACTGGATCGCCGAAAAGCCTGCGCGCACCTTCTGGGAGGCCTGCCAGCAGGTCATGATGTATAACGTTTTCCTCAAGGTCGATAACGATCCCGGCGTAACGAGCCTTGGCAGATTCGACCAGTACACCTGGCCGTACCTGAAGAAGGAGCTTGAGGAGGGCACGATAACCATCGACGAGGCTCAGGAGCTGGTTGACGCCTTCTTCCTCAAGATAAACACCTTCTACGGCGGCGGCTTCGGCAAAATGCAGCAGACGGCCGGTATAGGCCACCTCGGCCAGCATACCACCATCGGCGGCGCGATTCCCGAGACTGGCGAGGATGCGACGAACCCCGTGTCCTACATGGTTCTCGAGGCAATGTCCAGACTGGAGCTGCATGAGCCCACCGTTTCTCTGCGCGTGAGCAGAAACAGCCCCAAGGAGATATGGGACTGCGCAATGGCGACCTCCAAAAAGGTCGGCGGACTGCCGCTGCTCCAGAACGACGAGGTCATTATCCCCGCCATTGTCCGCGAGCTGGGCTTCGATATTGAGGATGCGAGAAACTTTGCGTTCATCGGCTGCCAGGAGATCACCGGCTCCGGCTGCGACTATCCCGCTCCCAACGGCTCCTCCATGTCGCACAGCGGCATTTACTGGGCCATTGCGCTTGACATGGCGCTCAATAACGGCATTAACCCCATCAACGGCTCGCAGGCTCCCGAGAAGGTCCGTTCCGGCTACCTTACGGACATGAAGTCCATGGACGAGGTCCGTGCGGCATTTGAAAAGATATCCACCTGGATGCTCACGTGGTCGGCTACGCTCAATAACTACACCGAGCACGAGTATCCGAGACTCTTCCCGTTCCCGAACCTCTCCATCTCCACGACCGGCTGCCTTGAAAAGGGCATGGACGTTTCCGAGGGCGGAGCGAAGTACAATTC
>CAKTED010000373.1 GCA_934546725.1 uncultured Oscillospiraceae bacterium
TTCCCCGGTGGAACCAACGGTGGGATTCTTCGGTCGCCTGCGGCTCCCTCTGAATGACAGCAGATAACACCCCGCATTTTCCAGGCAGCAATAATTCCGCATTATGAAAAAACTCTTTACCCCCACTGCCCATGAATAACAGCCCTCACCCGATCCCCCGTCACTTCAGCAGCGAGCTGTTATTCACAAGCTCGTCGCAGTAGAGGAAGAGCACGTCAGCGCCGGTGAAGTCGACGTATTTCGGCAGCATGGAGCTGAGCATATAGCGCAGATCAACGAGCGTGATGCGCGAACAGGCGGGGAGGAGCAGCGGCGCGAGGGAGGAGGCGTAGGAATCGCGGAATATCACCAGCTCGCGCTCCTCCGTGGCCTGCGGATTATTTATGACCGTGAGCGGCGTTGCGCCGGAAAGGAAAACGTTATAGCCATTCGGCGTGAGCTGGGCGGTATCGTAAACGCCCCGGAAGCCCGGCTGCTGGTAATTATCCACGGTGGCCGCGTCCGTAACGGCGCTCGTGAGATAATAAAGCGTCTCCGCGGGCAGCTCGTCGGAAAGGCGCGAATACGTCCCGATGAAGCCCTCGTGCGCGGTCTTTGTAAAATCCGCCTCGGAAATTTTAAAGTCCATCGCCGCGCCGAGCGCGTTCAGCACGGGAAAAAGCTTCTCCTGCCGCCAGTGCGGATCCGTGGCGTAATACGAAGAAAGGTCGAGCGCGCCGTCAAGATCGATCTCCGTAAAGCCGGAAAGACCGGCGGAAAGCAGGCTCTTCAGCTGCGAATGGTCAAAATATTTCTCCGTCGTTCCGCGGGCGTACCAGCTTTTGTCCGGCACGACGGCGTAATAAACGTTGCTTTCGGGGAAATATTCGTCGCGCAGAGCCGTGAGCTTTGCCGCAACGGCGGCGGGCGAATCGGTATTCGTGGTCTGGCCCGGCTCAAAGTACACGCCGTCCGCGTAAAGCAGCTTTTCGGAAACGCCGGGAACCGGCGTGGGCGCCGGTTCGGCGGGCTTTGCGGGCGTCGGCGCGGGTTCGGGCATCGCGCTCTCCTCGGGAGCAGCGCTGTCCTCCGGCGCGGCGCTTTCCCCCGGTTCCGCGCTCTCTTCGGGAGCCGCGCTGTCCTCCGGTGCGGGCGTTTCATCCGGCTCGACCGTGGGCGTGGCGCTGAGCGTCGGAGCGGGGGAGGGCGGGCTGCTTCCCTCCGGCGTGAGGGAGCCGCCGGAGGAGCAGCCGCAAAGCATCAGCGCAAGCGAAAGAGCCAGCGCGAGCTTTCGAGTGGAATGCTTCATCATTTTTCGAGCGCCAGGAAGCGCGCCGCGATACTGTCGGCCTCGTCGCCGCCCATAACGAGCAGGATGAGGTTACCGACGTTCTCCACGCGGACATTTTCCGCCTCAACGCAGATCCACTTGCGCGGGTTGGCCCCGGCAAGGATCGCGGCCTTCGCGGCCTCAATGTCCGCGCCGTCCTTCAGGCGGATGAGCCCGACGGAGTGGGGCGTAACGTTCATGTTCGGCTCGCTCACGACGGCCTCGGTGTAATCCAGCGCGTCCGTGCCGAAGAAGTACGAAAGCGTATCCTTCGTCACCTCGCGGGTGTACATATTCGCGGCGGGCATGTCCTCCTCGCCCGCGTAA
>CAKTED010000374.1 GCA_934546725.1 uncultured Oscillospiraceae bacterium
CTGGGACGGCTGGATGCCGCCGAGACCCGGGCCGCCGCGCTGAACATTTACAATAAGCGCGGGCAGGTCGCAGCCTGCCATATAGGATATTCCCTCGGTCATAAGGCTCAGCCCGGGCGAGCTGGTGGAGGTCATTGCGCGAACGCCCGCGGACGCGGCACCGAGGACCATGTTTATGGAAGCGAGCTCGGATTCGGCCTGGAGATAGGTGCCGCCAATTTTCGGCATCTTTTTGGCCATATATGCGGCAAGCTCCGTCTGCGGAGTGATGGGGTAACCGAAGAAATGGTGACATCCCGCGCAGATAGCCGCCTCTGCAAGGGCTTCGTTGCCCTTCATAAGTACTTTTTCAGCCATTATATTCTTCCTTTCCCTGAGTTATTTTTCAACCGTGATGGCAACGTCGGGACACATCATCGCGCAGCAGCAGCAGCCACTGCATTCGCTGCCCTCGATCTGGGCGGCGGGGTGGTAGCCCTTTGCGTTGATCCTGCTCGTATCGAGCGCGATTATATGCTTTGGACATGCGGCGACACAAAGCTCACAGCCCTTGCAATAGGTTTCGTTTACCGTGATTTTCGCCATTAAAAAATCATTCCTTTCATACAGCTTACATCCAGGGGGTCTTTACATATATTTTTACCGGATAGATATCCCTTATATCAAGCTTCTCCGCCACCGTCTCCGGCGCGGTGGTAAAGCGCAGCGGAAGGCCCAGCTCGCGCGCCGTCTGTTCGCCGTACTCCACGGCGTCCGTTATGGTCTTTTCCGTCGTCAGTCCCATAAGGTGAGAGTTGTTCACAACGCCGGTCGCCTTCAGGCGCGAGGCCTTCTCTATCTCGCCCAGCAGCTCCTCGGCCGAACCGGCGTCGGCCGTGATCGGGCGGTATCTGTTCACCACATAGAGCATGTCATAGTCCATTTTGCTTATCTTCGGCGCAAATCGGCCAAGCGCCGTTGCTCCGACATCGTCCCCGCCAACGTCGAAAAGAACGTATCCGTCGGAATCGAAAACGGAGAATATCTCCGCCGGGAGCGCGGGCGAATCAAGCGTGCTGCCCGCGTAGCCCGGTGCAATGAGCCGCACGCCCGCCTTTTCGGCAAGCTCCCTGTAATCCGACGATCGGAAATACGGATTTACGATATCAAGGTCTACCAGCGACACCTTTTCGCCACGCCGCGCCAGATCGAGCGCGATATTCAGCGAAAGGTTCGTCTTTCCGCAGCCGTAATGGCCGCAGATGAGTGTAAAGGGCTTAACGTACATATTATATAAATGTCAGGCCTTTCTCTGACCGAAGTGAATGAGTGCGTTCGCTTTCGGGTCAGTTATTTAAATAATGATAGCATATCCGACCTTGAATTTCAATTCAAAATGTATTGTCATTTTATGCGAAAAAAAGCCCCCTGCATATATACATATATATAAATTCTGACTTTATCCGGCCCATATGCCGGGTCAGGCGCGGCATATGGGCATCTGTTGCACTTTTTATGAAAATAAGCTATAATGTCAAACATTCGAGCAGCACATTTTGTCATTAACGCACTGAGACAAATCTTCCGTCAAGTTATTGAACTTGTTCTGTTTCTGACGCTGAAATTTGTTCAGTTTTGATGAAATATATCTG
>CAKTED010000375.1 GCA_934546725.1 uncultured Oscillospiraceae bacterium
GTACACGCCCCCGTAAAAAACGTGATTTAACTTTATTCCGTCATCTGCGGATGACGGAACTCTGCGAGGCTGCCCGCAGAATAGAATCGCAATAAAAGTTTTCGGCAGGTGGGGAGACGGCATTGCGCCGTCTCCCTTTTTTGCCGGAAGGTGTGCCGAATGGCCTTGTATAGTGGAATATGTAAAATGAGCATGCCCATATACGGATAAAGCATGCTTTGAACCCGGCGGCATCCTTGCAATTCCGGGCTGCGTATAGTATAATTAACGAAAAAGAAATTCTTTCAACAAATAAATACATATTGGAGGAACAGACATGTCTGAAGAAATTTTCGGCAATATTTATGATATACAGAAGTTCTCCGTGCATGACGGCCCCGGCATCCGTACCGACGTTTTCACAAAGGGATGTCCTCTCAGGTGCCTCTGGTGCCACAGCCCGGAGTCTCAGACCTTTGGCCCGGACGTTGCGTGGATGGATATCCGCTGCATCGGAATGAAGTACTGTGGCCTGTGCATGAAGGCCTGCGAGGACGGAGCCATAACTGAGGGCGAGCCGAAGGCGACCCTTAAGGGTGACGATATTATCACTCAGCCGATCATAGACAGGGCAAAGTGCAGCAATTGCCAGAAGTGTACGACAGCCTGCCCCTCAGCCGCGCTCTATAATACCCTGCGCCGCGTATCGGTTGAGGACTGCATGAAGTCCATCCGTCAGGACGCCAAATACTACGAAAAGTCCGGCGGCGGCGTTACCATCTCCGGCGGTGAGCCAATGAGCCAGTTCGAGTTCACGCTTGCCCTTGCAAAGCAGTGCCGCGCCGAGGGCTTCCATGTTGCGCTCGATACCACCGGCTTTGCGCCGACGGAGCGCTATCTTGAGATCCTGCCGTATGTAAACCTCTTCCTCTATGACCTCAAATGCATGGATTCCAAGCGCAGCGAGAAGCTTGTGGGTGTGCCCAACGAGCTTATTCTGAAAAACGCCGAGGAGATAGTTAAGGCCGGAGGAAGACTTCAGGTCCGCTATCCCATCATTCCGAAGCTTAACGACAGCCAGGAGAATATAGAGGCCACGGCGGACTTCTGCGTTAAGATAAAGGACGGAATAGACGTTGTTCAGCTCCTGCCGTATCACCGTCTCGGAGCAATGAAGTATGTCCGCCTCGGCAAAAAATACCCGATGAGCGACAAGATACAGGCGCCTCCGGCAGAGTTTATGCAGCAGACGCTGGAGTTTTTCCTCAGCAAGGGTCTTCCGGCGCAGATCAGCTGATTTTAAAGGTTCCGAAATATATGTCGGTGCAGGCATCCGCACGGGAGGCCTGCACCGACATTTTTTTGTTCAAAGTTAACGGCCCGGGGTATGGCATAAGATGGTGTAGTCCTCGTAGCCGGTCGCGCCGGGCTGTGCCTCCTGTGCCGTATATGGTGATTTGTGTGGTAGATTTGTTTGCGCCTTTGCGGTATAATCGGAAAAAATGATATGAACCTGTAAATTGGAGGGGAGCAGATGCTGAAACAGCTCAAATATTTTCAGTCCGTTGTTCGGCGGAACAGCTTTTCAGAGGCGGCGGAGGAAAATTTTATTTCGCAGTCCGCCATTTCCCAGCAGGTGCAGGCGCTGGAG
>CAKTED010000376.1 GCA_934546725.1 uncultured Oscillospiraceae bacterium
ATTTATCCAGCGCGGCCTTTGCCTCGAGGCCGATGACCGACTGGTGCAGCAGGACCTGATTGAGCACGCTGCCGAGCACGTAGCGGTAGCCGGGGGTGCTCGTCGCGGCCTCGACGGCTTCCGAGATCGCGCAGCCGAGACTGCCGGTCGTGCCGGGGAACTCGGCGAGAATTTTGCGGCCGACGGCCGTCGTATCGGAGGGGGAGGGAGTGACGTTCGCGCCGTAGGTACGCATCACCTCGCGGCGGAACGGCTTCTGCTCATAGCTCACCTTGACCATATAGACCTTGCAGTCGAGGTCGAAGTAGGAGCAGGCCATGGAAAGCGCCGTGCCCCACTGACCGGCGCCCGTCTCCGTCGTGACGCCCTTGAGACCCTGCTTTTTCGCGTAATAGGCCTGCGCTATGGCGGAGTTCAGCTTATGGCTTCCGCTCGTGTTGTTGCCCTCGAATTTGTAATATATCTTAGCAGGAGTATTCAGCTTCTTTTCAAGACAATAGGCGCGAACGAGCGGGGAGGGGCGATACATCTTATAAAAATCCTGAATCTCCTGCGGGATGGGATATTCGCGCGTATCATTATCCAGCTCCTGCTTCACAAGCTCCTCGCAGAAAACTCCGCCCAGCTCCTCGGCCGTCATCGGCTGGTGTGTGCCGGGATTGAGCAGCGGCGCGGGCTTGTTCTTCATGTCCGCGCGCAGGTTATACCATGCCGTGGGCATCTCGCTCTCTTCAAGGTAGATTTTGTAGGGAATTTTCTTTTCGGACATTTTCGTCTGCTCCTTTCGTTTTTTGAGGGGGGGACAGCGGAAAATGAATAAAAATACCCCTGTCCCGGCTAAATATGCTGGGACAGGGGATGAATAACAAATCTCCTGCGGTGCCACCCGGCTTGACGCTGCAATTTAAAAGCGCCCGCTCTGACCGTACTATCATACGGCGACCCGATTTTTAACGGAGGGGCAGCTCCGTCTCCCTTACTCAAGGCCGCCGCACACGCGCAAAAACGGCACATTTTCGGTTTGCCCTCGGAAGGACCATTCCTTTCCGTCTCACATGCCGCGCTCGCACCGCCCGCGGCTCGCTGGATCGCCTGACCTGAAAGTACTTCCCCTTCGTCATCGGTTTAGTGTATGGTAGCACAGTTCCTTGCGTCTGTCAAGGGGTGTGTGCGAAATTTTATGCATTTTCTCTTGGGGATGCGTAGGGGAATGCGTGTCGTTACCCTCCAGCAACCATCAGGGGGATTCTTCGGTCGCCTGCGGCTCCCTCTGAATGACGTGCGGGGTGATGAGTGCGCAGCGGGGTGCGGTGGTAATGGGGACGCGTGGACCAAAGGTCTCCGTCATTCAGAGGCCACGCCAGTGGCCGTGGAATCCCCCATGGAGGAGCAGTGCACCCCTGCAGTGGACGCGCGAGGGTCGCCGCCTCCTCCGTCATCCTCGCGCAGCGGGGATCCCCCATGGAGGGCAGGGCGGTGCGTCCGTGGACGCGGGGACCAAAGGTCTCCGTCATTCAGAGGCCACGCCAGTGGCCGTGGAATCCCCCTCCCCCGTCTCGGACGCGAACCCAGCGTAGCGGATCGCGGCCGAAAACTGCGCCCGCAGGCGCGTTTCGAGGCCAACCG
>CAKTED010000377.1 GCA_934546725.1 uncultured Oscillospiraceae bacterium
GCACATAGCTGCCGCAGGGGGCGCAGCATATGTGCAGCATGAGCGATGGCCTTTTCCCGGCCTCGACAGCGCTTTTTATTATCTCATCCAGCTCGAGCTGATAATTCGCTTTCATACCGTCCCTCCCGGCAAAAATATCCGTACCATGCCAGTATAAGCCTTTTCCGCGCATATTACAACCTGTTTTGCCATGCCCTCCGACCGAACACGGTCACTTCGCACCTGCGTGATATTTATATATGTTTTTCCGCCAGATTTCAGTAATTTCGCTAAAGGCGCAGCCTTCATTTGTCATGGACATATTTCTGATTTTGTGTTATCATTTTGTATATGTATTGAATGCCTGAGAAGCATTTGAGAATTGGAAAAAGAGGTGTACAAAATTGTCCCACAGATTTTTCGGCGGAGTCCACCCGGACGACGGCAAAAAGCTCAGCGAGAACTGTCCGATCCAGGTCCTTCCCGCTCCGGAGCAGGTTTTCATGCCGGTAGTCCTGCACATCGGCGCTCCGTGCGAGCCCGTCGTGAGCGTTGGTGACCACGTCAATTACGGGCAGCTCATTGCGAAGGCCACCTCGGCAGTCTCCGCAAATATCCACGCCAGCGTTTCCGGAACGGTTTCGGCCATTGAGCCGCGCCTGCACCCGAACGGAAAAATGGTCAATACCATCGTCATCGATAACGACATGCAGGATACGCTCGACCCGGGCATCGTCCCGCATACGGCAGAGGTCGAGGTCGACCCGAAGGCGCTGACGGAAATAGTCCGCAATGCCGGCATCACAGGCATGGGCGGCGCCGCCTTCCCCACCGCCGTCAAGATAAGCAGCGGCCTCGGCAAAGCGGACACCATCATCATCAACGGCGCCGAGTGCGAGCCGTATATCACGGCCGACCACCGCATAATGCTGGAGAATACGTCCGAGGTGATAAGCGGCATCCGCATGATAGTAAAGCTTTTCGGTCTGCCCTACGCAACGCTCGCCATTGAAGCGAACAAGAAGGAGGCCATTGCGAAGCTGCGCGAATTTATCCCCGCCTCCGGCGGCGAGATTCGCCTCCAGGTACTCACAACGCGCTACCCGCAGGGTGCGGAAAAGCAGCTCATCCAGGCTGTAACGGGCCGTCAGGTCCCCCCCGGCGGACTTCCGGCGGACGTCGGCTGCGTCGTTTTCAACGACTATACCTGCTGGTCCATAAACCGCGCGGTGAAGACCGGTCTCCCAGCCGTTGACAGAGTCGTCACCGTAACCGGTCCCGGGATCAGGAACCCCGGGAACTACCGCGTCCGCGTCGGCACGCCGGTCCGCAAGCTCATTGAGGCCGCGGGCGGCTTTACCGATAACGCCGAAAAGGTCCTCATGGGCGGCCCCATGATGGGCATCGCCATCTACGATATCGATGTTCCCGTCGTAAAGGGAACGAACTGCATCCTCGTCCTCACGGATAAGGAGAACAAAAATATCGATAACCCCACCTGCATCCGCTGCGGAAAGTGCGTTTCCGTATGTCCCATGCATCTCATGCCGAGCTTTTTCTACATTTACGAGCGGGCAAACGACCTTGCCATGCTCCAGAAG
>CAKTED010000378.1 GCA_934546725.1 uncultured Oscillospiraceae bacterium
ACCAGGCATCCGTAAGCGGCTCATACCTTGGCCTCCCTTTCAAGCTCTCACTCAGATACAGCGATGCCACAAATGAGCTTGTCACAAATGCCGACGGAAGTGTAAGCGAAGTCGAATCAGCCGGGACAGTCACCCTGAGCAGCATATCTCTCCAGTTTAATACCGACACCATAAAAGGCCGCGAGGTTGAGCTTTTCATCTCCATGCGCGACCGGCTCACAAAGCTTTTCGGCACGGCGGAAAATTTTGACGATATGCGCCACAACCCATATGTTGACTGCACACTTGAGGAAATGCCGCCGCTCTACGAACTGCCGGAATATATCGCCGTAAACTGGCCAAACGGCAGCGGCGACCTTACGCTCCAGCTCACGCACCGTGAAGCCTTTGACACGCTCTACGCAAATCTGACGATCAGCATAGTCTGAGCTTTAAATTGCCAGCCGAGGGTATCCGCTGATAATTGCGGATACCCTCGGCCATTTTCAGGATTTTTCTGTTTTTGTGATATTTGCAACAGCTAAACTTTTTGCGTCACGCTACTATAAACATGTAAGCAGACTTCAAAACATTTGCTCAGGAGGTGCTATTATGCGCGATGCAAGATGCCCCGGAGTTGAAAATTACAAAACTCCCACCTTTATAGACAAGGTCTGCCCCCAGTGCGGCGCGGACATCGAAATGTTCTCCGTTGATACGGAGGCCACCTGCGAAAACTGCGGATTCGTCGTTTATAACGACACCATGTCCTGCGTTAAATGGTGCAAATATGCAAAAAACTGCTTTGGCGAGGAGCTTTACAACAAGCTTCACGGACCGGATAAGGAGGCCAGCGAATGATAAGACGTATCATTAAAATAGACGAGGAGCGCTGCAGCGGCTGCGGACTCTGCGCCGCCGCCTGCCACGAGGGCGCGATAGGCATGGTAAACGGAAAGGCGAAGCTCCTGCGCGACGATTATTGCGACGGCCTTGGCGACTGCCTGCCCGCATGTCCCGCAAACGCGATAAGCTTTGAGGAGCGCGAGGCGATAGCATACGACAACGCCGCCGTTCTTGCCGCAAAGGCGGCAAAGGCAGAAAAAGCCGAGCCTCTTCCCTGCGGATGTCCCGGCCACGAGTGCAAAACCGTTAATCACGACTCCGGCGCAGAAGCTCAGGCGCAGGACGTCCCCTGCGAGCTGAATCAGTGGCCGGTGCAGATAAAGCTGCTGCCGGTAAACGCTCCGTTTTTTGACGGCGCGGATATCCTCGTTGCCGCCGACTGCACGGCATACGCCTACGGCAATTTTCACCACGACTTCATCCGCGGCCGCATCACTCTCGTGGGATGTCCCAAGCTCGACGACGTTGACTATTCCGAAAAGCTTGGCGCGATTTTCGCGGGCAACAATATCCGCTCCGTTACTCTCACGCGAATGTTCGTCCCCTGCTGCGGCGGCATGGAAAGCGCCGTAAAGCGCGCCGTCGCCGCCTCCGGTAAAAGCATTCCCGTCCGCATCGTGACCATCTCCGCCGACGGCGAGATACTGCGCGAGGTT
>CAKTED010000379.1 GCA_934546725.1 uncultured Oscillospiraceae bacterium
CGCCGGGGGGACCTGACCTGGCTCCACGCCCAGGGGCCGCTGCTGGCCTTCCGCCGCCAGGCGGAGGGCGAGACCACCGCCGCCGCCTTCAACGCGGGGGACGCCGACGAGACCCTGACCCTCCCCTGGGAGGGCCGGGAGGCCCTGGACCTGCTGACCGGGCAGCGCTTCGCCGCCTGGGAGGGGCGGATCGCCCTGCGCCTCCCGGCGAGGGGGGCGGTCTTGCTGGCGGAGACGGAGCGGTGAGGGCCGTTTTTCCGCCGGGACCGGCGTAAAGGGCAAGCCCTTGCATCCATGGAAGATCAGAGCGAGAGCGGGATGTTTCACGTGAAACATCCCGCTTTTTTTGCGGGGGCGGAAGCGAAGGAGGCGGTGTGGGTAGCGTGCGGCGGGGGGCGGTGTAGGCATCAGCCCCTGCGGACGCGGTGTGGGGAGCGCCAGCAACGGGGCAGAGGGGCCGGTGTGGGCGGTACCCAGCAAACGGCACGCCGAGTCGTCGTGCCCTACGGGTGCAACGGGGGTGGCGACCAGCAACGCGGGCGGCGGAGCGGTGGGGGCGGCGTGAGGGCAAGAGGAAGGCGTGCGGGAGCAATGGGGGCGTGCGGCATTGGGGCGGCGAGGTGTACGGGGGCAGTGCGGGGGCAAGTTTTTTCTTTTTCTCCCTTGCGCGGGCGAAGAGGGATTGCTATAATGGAATACCAACGAGTTTCGTTGGCGAGAACGAAAGAGAACGGGCCGGACGGCGTCCGGCTTTTGGAAAGTGGGTGTGCCATTGGGCAAGACAGTCGCGATCGTGAATCAGAAGGGCGGCGTGGGGAAGACCACCACCTGCGTCAACCTCTGCGCAGGTCTCGCGGAGGAGGGCAAGCGGGTGCTGCTCTGCGATTTTGACCCCCAGGCCAACTCCACCTCCGGCATGGGGGTGGACAAGAGCGTGTCCCTCGGCATCTACGACGTGCTGGTGGGCAACGCCGAGAGCCGGGATGTGCTGGTAAAGACCCGCTGGGGCGACGTCCTGCCCAGCAACAAGGCCCTGGCGGGCGCGGGCGTGGAGCTTCTCAGCATGGAGAAGTGGCAGTTCCTCTTAAAGGACGCCCTCTCCCAGGTGGCGGAGGACTATGACTATATCCTCATCGACTGCCCGCCGTCCCTGGAGCTCATGACCATCAACGCCCTCTGCGCGGCGGACAGCATCCTGGTGCCGGTGCAGGGCGAGTACTTCGCCCTGGAGGGGCTCAGCGACCTCATGAACACGGTGCGCATCGTGCGGCGGTCCCTGAACCCCCAGCTGGAGCTGGAGGGGGTCCTCCTCACCATGTTCGACGGGCGGACCAACCTCGCTTTACAGGTGGCGGAGGAGGTCAAGCGCTACTTCCCCGGCAAGGTCTACGCCACCGTCATCCCCCGCAACGTGCGGCTCTCCGAGGCCCCCAGCCACGGCAAGCCCATCTTCGCCTATGACCGGAGCTCCCGGGGCGCGGAGGCCTACGGCGCCTTCGCCCGGGAATTCCTGCGGAAGAATCAGGGCTGAGCCCG
>CAKTED010000380.1 GCA_934546725.1 uncultured Oscillospiraceae bacterium
GGATTCCCGCGCGAAGCGCGAGAATGACAGCGGCGTTCATACACTGTAGCCATTACTCTCAGCAACCAACCGTGGGATTCATCGCCAGCATACGTAGGCGATGAATGACAGCATATAATAAAGCTCCGCTCCCCCTGAATAACGAAGGCTTTCGTTCTCCGCGTCTTCCCGTATCCACGATATTTTCTCGCCTTCATGCTTGCAATGAAGATAACTATATGCTAAAATGCAGGCAAGTCAAAGCACCCGCTATGATACGGACAGCAAAAGGGATCGTCCCTGCGGGGCAATCCCTTTAAATTATCTTTATATTCATGCGAAAGGACAAAAAATGGAGCTCATAAAATCCGTCGATTCTGCCGTACTGCTTTTTCTTCAGGGTCTGCGAAATCCCGTGACCGATCCGATCTTCACCGTGATCTCGATTCTTGGCAACGCGGGGATCCTGTGGATAGCCATTGCGCTCATTCTGCTTTTCAGGCGCGGCACACGCAGGGGCGGCATGCAGCTGGCGCTGTGCCTTATAGCATCGCTTTTGATCAACAACCTGATACTCAAAAACCTCGTCGCGCGGCCGCGGCCCTTCACCGCCGTGGAAGACCTTGCCCTCATGCAGATGCCGCTTGCCGACGTCGGCTCATGGTCCTTCCCCTCGGGGCACACCGGCGCAAGCTTTGCCGCCGCGCTCTCGCTCTCGTTCAGCTTTGGAAAAAAGGGGGGCTGGTCCTATATTCCGGCCGTTCTGATCTCGTTTTCGCGGCTTTACGTTGGCGCTCACTATCCCAGCGACGTCATATGCGGGGCGATATTCGGCACCCTTGGCGCATTCGCGGCAATTTACGCCTCGCGCACGATGTTCAGGTGGATCGACGGCCGCAAAACGAAAGGAGACATGGATCAAGATGGAGCTGAAGGGTAAAAAATTCGTCGCGTCATACAGCGGCGGCAAGGACAGCATCCTTGCGATAGACCGCGCCATCCGCGCGGGAATGGAGCCGCTATGCCTTGTTATCACCTATGACTCCTCGCGTGGCCGCTCGTGGTTTCACGGAGTGCCGCAGGAGCTTCTTGCAGACGTTTCCCGCGCGCTGAATATACCCCTCCGGCTCATACGCACCTCCGGGGACGATTACGCCGAGCGATTTGCCGAGGAGCTGCGGTTTCAGAAGGAATGCGGAGCGGACGCCTGCGTATTCGGGGACATTGACATTCAGGAGCACCTTGACTGGTGCTCGGGCGTTTGCCGCCGGGCGGGCATTGAGGCATATTTTCCGCTCTGGCAGGAAAAGCGAGGAGCGCTCGTGCGCGAATTTATTGCGCGCGGCTTTACGGCAAATATCACCATAGTTGACACCGAACGGCTCAGCACCGACTATCTCGGCAAGGTGCTCTCCACAGAACTTATTGAGAAAATAGCCGCCGACAGCGCGGATGAATGCGGCGAAAACGGTGAATATCACAGCTTCGTCTCCGACGGGCCGATATTTTCCCATCCGATACGCTTTTCCTTCGCGCCCATGCTCATAAACG
>CAKTED010000381.1 GCA_934546725.1 uncultured Oscillospiraceae bacterium
GTTTATAACAACACGATTCTCGACGTTGTTCCGGCAGGCTCAGACGTTCTTGCCATGGCTTTCGATATTGGAACCACGACAATAGCCGCATATTTTATCGATCTGCGCACCGGCCGCCAGCTTTCGCAGGCCAGCATGCTCAACCCCCAGGTAAAGTATGGCGCCGACGTTATCATGCGCATGAAATACTCACTCGAAAACGGCCTTAAAGGCCCCACCGGCGATATCCGGGAAGCTCTCATGGAGTTGACGGCTCAGTGCTGCAGCGAGGCCGGGAAAAAGCCCGAAAGCGTCTACCTCGTCTCCCTTGTCGGAAACACCTGCATGCATCATCTGTTCCTTGGTATAGACCCCTCATCTCTCGCCTATGCGCCCTATACCGCCGCTATCGCGGAGCCGATAATCGGCCGTGCATGCGAATATGGCTTCAGGATAAACCCTAACGCAAAGCTTTTCTTCCTGCCCAATATAGCCGGCTTTGTCGGCGCTGATACTGTTGGAGCGGCGCTTGCCGCGGCAATGGATGAAGCCGAAAAGATTACACTGCTCATAGATATCGGAACAAACGGAGAAATGGTGCTTGGCGATAAAAAACGTCTTATCGCCTGCTCCACGGCAGCCGGTCCCGCGTTCGAGGGAGCAGTCATAACCTGTGGCATGCGCGGAGCCGATGGCGCGATCGACCACATAAAGCTCGTTGACGGCAAGCTGGATTACAGCGTTATCGGCGGCGGCAAGCCTGTCGGCATCTGCGGCTCAGGTCTTATTGATCTTCTGTCCGAGCTTGTCCGCGTCGGGCTTGTAGAATCCGGCGGTAAGCTTCTCTTGGGGGACGAAATTGAGGACAGTGAGGGAAAAGCCTTTGCCGGCAGAGTGGAGGTAAAGGACGGTCTCAGGAGCTTTCTGCTTGCCGACGAGACCGAATCCGGCAACGGCGAGCGCATAATATTCACGCAGAAGGATATCCGTGAGGTCCAGCTTGCCAAGGGGGCCATGGCGGCGGGCATACAGATGATGTGCCGCAGACTTGGCATAACGACCGCCGACATCAGAAGCGTTATGATAGCGGGCGCGTTCGGCAGCTACATGTCTCCGAAGAGCGCGGCCGGTATCGCCCTCATTCCGCCCGAGCTTGGCGACGAGGTGCTTGCCATCGGTAACGCGGCCGGACAGGGCGCAAAGCTTTGCGCAATGAGTATTGACGAATATCACCGCTCCGACAGGCTTTCAAAAAAGATGGAGTATCTTGAGCTTGCGGCGGATCCGAAATTCCAGGATATTTTTGTAGACGAGCTCGAATTTCCGAGCAAATACTGAACAGAAAAATCTCTACACTGATCGGGGAACGTCCAAAATGGACGTTCCCCGATTTTCAATATCACTCTTCCCCGTTCTGGCATACGGCTTCTTTGTAGCTGTCACAGCAGCCGACGGAATCCGGCGGGAAAAATTCATCCACCGGGAATTTGATGCGTCTGAAAAGCTCGCACGGATCGTCGTCGCCGCTGCCGACGCACTCC
>CAKTED010000382.1 GCA_934546725.1 uncultured Oscillospiraceae bacterium
TAACGTCGGCGATAACGTTGGCGACGTTGCCGGTATGGGCGCTGACCTCTATGAGAGCTATGTCGGCTCCATCCTCGCCACCTTCGCTCTTGCCGCTGCCGCCGGCTACGGCTGGAAGGGCATGCTCCTTCCCCTCGCTCTTGCCGTCTGCGGTATCATCTGCTCCATTATCGGTACCTTCTTCATCCGCACGAAGGAGAACGCCACTCAGCTTTCTCTGCTCAAGAGCCTGCGTACCGGCACCTACCTCGCGGCTGTCCTTTCCGCAATTGCCGCCATTCCCCTCACCTACTTCATCCTCGGCTCCAATAATCACAGCTGGGGCGTTTACGTTTCCATTCTCTGCGGCCTGATCGGCGGCTGCGCGATCGGTTACTTCACCGAGTACTACACCTCCGATAACTACAAGCCCACTCAGAGACTGGCTGCTTCCTCCGAGACCGGTTCCGCCACCGTTATCATCGGCGGTATCTCCCTCGGTCTGAAGTCCACCGCTTCCTCCATCATCATCGTTGCCGCTGCCGTTCTCATCAGCTACTTTGCAGCAGGCGGCACCATGAATATCCTTGACGGCAGCGGCCTGTTCACCGCTTCCTTCAACCAGGGCCTGTACGGCATCGGCGTTGCCGCTGTCGGCATGCTCTCCACTCTCGGCATCACCCTCGCTACCGATGCTTACGGCCCCGTTGCCGATAACGCCGGCGGCATCGCCGAGATGGCCGGCCTTCCCGAAGAGGTCCGCGACCGCACCGACGCTCTTGACTCCCTCGGCAACACCACCGCTGCCACCGGTAAGGGCTTCGCTATCGGCTCCGCTTCCCTCACCGCGCTGGCTCTGCTTGTTTCCTATGTAAACATCGTTCAGGAAAAGACTGATAACGTTCTCAACTTCAACCTGACCAGCCCCACCGTCCTTGTCGGTATGTTCATCGGCGCGATGCTCACCTTCGTGTTCTCCGCCTTCACCATGAGCGCCGTTCAGACTGCGGCTCAGTCCATCGTTGTTGAGGTTCGCCGTCAGTTCCGCGAGATCAAGGGCATCATGACCGGCGAAACCGATCCCGATTACTCCGCCTGCGTTGACCTCTGCACCAAGGGCGCTCTTCATGAGATGATCGCTCCCGCGCTTCTCGCCATCATTGTTCCCATTGTCACCGGCCTTATCCTCGGCTGCGAGGGTGTTGTCGGTCTGCTGGGCGGCGTTTCCGTAACCGGCTTTGCAATGGCCGTGTTCATGTCCAACGCCGGCGGCGCATGGGACAACGCCAAGAAGTACATTGAGAGAGGCAATCACGGCGGTAAGGGCTCCGAGCAGCACAAGGCTGCCGTTGTCGGCGACACCGTCGGCGACCCCTTCAAGGATACCTCCGGCCCCTCCCTCAACATTCTTATCAAGCTCTGCTCCACCGTTTCTATCGTCTTCTCCGGCCTTATCGTTGCTTTCAACGTGATTGGCCTGTTCTAAGACAGAGCAAAACATTATCCCCTCTCCGTTCAGCTGAATGGAGAGGGGATTTTT